>JBGPBY010000006.1:0-36844 GCA_041481485.1 Terriglobia bacterium | reverse complement strand
GATTCCCCACTGTAGGGGCGGTCTATGACCGCCCACAATCTGGCGGATTGCATTCCTCAAAATTGTGGACGGTCATAGCGGCCCTACAGTGACATTAAATTTCAGTTATCTGAATCTGGAAACATTGCTTTAACGATGCCGTAACAATTTATCCACATTGAGCAGCGACGATCCCTTCGGGAAGTGACAAATCTTAGGGAGGAACTGATGAGTGGAATTTTGAAGAGATGGCGCAGTGTGCTGATCACTAGCCTGGGCGTTCTTTTGGCAATAGGGGGATCCGGTCGATTGCATGCTCAATCGACCACGGGCGGGACGGCGACAGTATCGGGCATCATTGTGGATTCGCAGGGCAAGGCAGTAACAAAGGCAACGGTGGCGATCAAGAATGAACTCAGCGGCGCCACACGCACGGAAACGACGGACGACGAAGGCCGGTTCTCTGCGACAGGAATGCCGGTGGGAACCTACTCGATTGAAGTATCCGCCTCCGGCCTTGGAAGGGTAAAAAGCACGGGAATTCAGCTTGCCGCCAACGGATTGGAAAATCTGTCCATCCCACTGAAGGTTGCCGGCACCAGCGACTCCGTCGAAGTCACCGCAAGCGAACTTCTTCCACTTGCCGCAACGCTGGCGCCCTCTCAAAGTTCGCTGGATGCGCGTTCTGCTCAATCCGTCATCAGTCCCGAATACATCGAAAATTTTATTTCGCCGAACGCGGACTATACCGAGGTCGTTCAGATGGCGCCGGGAACCTTCAGTTTTTCTCCCAACGGAGCCGGGCTTGGCGACAGCAAAACCTTCTTTCGCGGTTTTCAGGATGGCGACTACACGATGACGTTCGACGGGATACCATTCAACGACACAAACACGCCGAGCCATCATTCCTGGGCTTTCTTTCCGGGTCAGTTCATTGGCCAAACTGTTTTTGATCGAAGTCCGGGAACCGCATCGACGATCGGACCGACAAATTTCGGCGGATCCATCAACATGATGTCCAACCAGCTTAAGGCCCAGCAAAATATTCGGACGACGATTTCATACGGATCTTTCAATACGCGCTTGTATGAGGTCCGCTTTGACTCCGGCAATTTCGGACGATCCAATTTCATGTTCGATCTCCATCAGATGAAATCCGACGGATATCAGACATACAACTTTCAGCGGCGCAATGCGTTTTCGCTGAAATACCAGTACACGCTTTCACCCAAAGTCGTCCTGACAGCATTCACGTCGATTGTCGAACTGAAGACCAACACGCCGGACACCAAGACCCCGAGCCGGGCGGATGCGGCGGCATTTGGGGACAATTATCTTTTGTCCAACGATCCGGCCAAAGGCAACTATTATCAGTACAACTTCTACCACATCCCTTCGGACTTCGATTACGTGGGATCCACGATCAATCTGGGACACGGTTGGATGCTCGACAACAAGGTGTACAGCCTTCGGTATTACAACAAGCAAAATCTGAACGATCCGACCAAGGTCACCACAACCAGCGCAGTCGACAAGCTAAATAGCTACCGGAAATGGGGCGATGTGCTTCCCATTACGCAGGTCTCCAGATTCGGTGTGTTGCGAACGGGACTCTGGTACGAGTTTGCCAAGACCGATCGATTCCAAACTCCTTCCGATCCCCGAACCTGGGCCGATGCCCCGCTGCCGAATTTCCATGAGAAGTTCAACACCACAACGTCGCAGCCATACGTTGAATACGAAATCCATCCGCTTCCAAAACTGACCGTCACTCCAGGAATCAAATACGTCTACTACAAGTTCGACCTGACGCAATTCGCCGACAACGGCAAGACAGTGGGAAGTTTGAATGGCGCGCCATACGTCCAGCACAGCGCATCGTTTGATGCGTGGACTCCATCTGTGGATTTAAATTACAAGATCATGCCCAACCTGGCCGGGTACATCCAGTTTTCGACGGGTAGCGAGATTCCTCCGTCCAAAGTGTTCGATGTGAAGGATGGTGCGGTAGGCGTGTTGCCGAAGCCGACCAAGACCAAAGCGTATCAGATCGGATATGTCTGGAAGTCGAGCCGCGCAACTCTGGATATGGATGGATACATCATCGGATTTGAAAATGCGTATTCGTCGTTCCCGGATCCGGCCAACAATAACGAACCCGTCTATTTTCTCGCAGGAAAGTCCCATACGCGCGGTCTTGAAGCGGAAAGTACGATCTTCATCACCCATGGAATCAGCGCGTATCTCAATGGCACCACCAACAGGGCGTATTTCAACAGCACACGCCTGTCTCCGGCAAATGCTCCGAAAGATTCCGAGACCATCGGGCTCAGTTATCAAACCGGATCATGGGATCTGGGTTTCTTTAACAAGAGAATTGGACCACAGTGGAATGACAACGGCCCCAAAAACGAGGCTGTTCGCATTGACCCATTCGACATTACCAATCTCTACCTGAACTACACGATCCGAAAGCACTCGGAGTTCTCAAACACGAAAGTCCGCTTCACCGTAAACAATCTGTTCGATAAGCACTACATCCAGGGTGTGAAACCGGCATCGACGGCGTCGAACCTCGCTGCCCCCGGCGATCTGCTGACCCTGATGGCCGCCCGCAGCGTCTCGCTCACGCTCACGTTCGGATTCTCGCCAAAACACTAGAAAGAATTGGGGACAGAGAGGAATTGGAATACTCCTCTCTGTCTTCAATAACTGTCCCGTGCAAACTCCATGAACGAGAGAAAGAATGCGATTCCCCAATGTAGGGGCGGTCTATGACCGCCCGCTATATAGAGGATTGCAGTCTAAGGCATAGTGGGCGGTCATAGACCGCCCCTACAGTCGCTCAATTCGAATTCATTCACAAAGTCATAGACCGCGACAGTCGCTTACAACAAGACCGGCCCTTGCTTCAAATTTTCCCGCCAACCCACTCCCGCTTGTCGTTCCGTTGTACAATAATCAATTCGAGTTGGCCGACAAATGCATACCGGGACGCAGGACGTCATTCAATTATTAAAGAAGATTGAAACCGAACATCGCCCGAGTGCGTTTGCCTGCAGCTTCGGACTGGAAGACATGGTGCTTCTCGATCTGATTGCCAGGCACGCTTCGAAAATCGAGGCGTTTACGCTGGACACCGGGCGCCTGCCTGAGGAAACTCACGCTCTACTCGAGGAAGTTCGCGACAGGTATACCATTCCGGTCAGAGTCTATTTTCCGGATGCGGAGCAGGTCGAGGAGTGGGTCGCGTCCAATGGAATCAATGGTTTTTACCGCAGCACGTCTCAGCGCAAACAGTGCTGCCATATCCGGAAAGTAGTCCCGCTGGGCCGCGCGCTGAAAGACCGCAAAGCCTGGATTACCGGACTTCGGCGCGAGCAATCGAATGCACGTCAGGAATTGAAAATCGAAGAGTGGGATGACGCCAACGGTCTTCTCAAGTTCAATCCGCTGCTGGACTGGACACTCGACGACGTCTGGGCGTACGTTAAGGAAAACAAAGTTCCGTACAACGCACTGCATGACCGTGGTTACCCCAGCATCGGGTGTGCTCCGTGCACGCGGGCCATTCAACCGGGTCAGGATTTCCGCGCGGGCCGCTGGTGGTGGGAAGAAACCGGCGCGAAAGAGTGCGGATTGCACGTGAAGCCACAACAATGAAAAACAGCGTAGTCACCGAAAACTGGACCCATCTTGAAGCGCTGGAAGCAGAATCGATCTACATCATCCGCGAAGTGGTCGCTCAATTTCGCAACCCGGTCCTGCTGTATTCGATCGGCAAGGATTCCAGCGTCCTCGTTCATCTGGCGCGCAAGGCCTTCTATCCCGGACCAATTCCCTTCCCTCTTCTACACGTCGACACCGGCTACAAATTCAAAGAGATGCTGACATTCCGCGAGGAATTTACAAAGGCGATCGGCGCCCGCCTGATCGTCCATCGCAATGAGAAAGCGATTGCCGAAGGCGCTCATCCGCTGAAACTCGGCGTAGCGCGCTGCTGCGGGGCCTTGAAGACCGGTGCGCTTCTGGAGGCATTGGAAAAGTATTCTTTTGACGCCGCCATCGGCGGTGCACGGCGCGACGAGGAGCGTTCTCGCGCGAAGGAACGTGTATTTTCGCATCGCGATTCGTTCGGTCAGTGGGATCCGCGGAATCAGCGCCCCGAGCTTTGGAATCTTTATAACGGGGAGATTCACGAAGGCGAATCGATGCGCGTGTTTCCGCTTTCGAACTGGACCGAAACCGACGTATGGCAGTACATCCGCGAACAGAACATTCCGATTGTGCCGCTGTACTATGCGCAGCAACGCAAAGTCGTGTTTCGCGGAACCAACTGGATTCCCGTGATTGATCCATCGGACGTGCGGGACGGCGAAACCCCGGTAACGGAGTGGGTGCGATTCCGGACTCTTGGATGCATGCCCTGTACGGGCGCCGTCAAATCTCAGGCCGAAACGATCGATGACATTGTCGAAGAGGCGCTCATTGCGACACGCAGTGAACGCGAAACCCGCGTTATCGATCACGGCGCAAACACGATGGAAGACAAAAAACGGGAAGGCTACTTTTGAGCGTTGGGCTGCTTCGCTTTCTGACCGCCGGCAGCGTCGACGACGGCAAATCCACACTGATCGGCCGCATGCTGGTCGATGCCCGCGGCGCATTTGAAGATCAGGTTTCCGCGGCTACACGTGACAACGAACGGCGAGGCGGCAAGGGTATCGACTTCTCTTTGCTCACGGACGGTCTGAAGGCGGAACGCGAACAGGGCATTACCATTGACGTCGCTTATCGCTATTTCGCAACCGACCGGCGAAAGTTCATCATCGCCGACGCCCCGGGCCATGAGCAGTACACGCGCAACATGGTTACCGGTGCAAGCACAGCGGATCTTGCGCTGGTGCTGGTCGACGCACGCTATGGTGTCGTCACACAGTCGCGGCGGCACGCATTCATCGCGCATCTGCTGGGAATTCGCCACATCATCGTCGCCGTGAACAAGATGGATCTGGTGGAGTACAGCCAGACGGTTTTTGACAAAATCTGTTCGGACTTTCGGGAATTTTTTTCGCACCTTGATCCGATAGACCTGCGCTTCATCCCCCTTTCAGCGCTGCTGGGAGAAATGGTCGTCACGCGCGGAGACAAATTCCCGTGGTATGACGGTCCGACATTGATGGAGACTCTGGAGACCATCGAAATCGATACGCAGAGCGCGCAGGAACTGCGCTTTCCCGTGCAACTGGTGAATCGTCCACCGATGCCGGAACTCGCCGACTTCCGTGGATACATGGGCCGCATCGCTTCCGGCCGGATTCACGTGGGCCAGGAAGTCTCCATACTTCCTTCCGGAAGGAGGACCACCGTCACCGGCATCACGACTTTCGGAAACGAACTGCAATCGGCGTTTGCGCCACAATCGGTAACAGTGACTCTTGCCGAAGACGTGGATATCTCACGCGGAGACCTGATCACAGGCGTCGATGATGCCCCCGTGCCATTGAAGGAATTTGAGGCGACGCTCTGCTGGATGAGCCAGCATCCGCTGCGTACCAATGCCAAATATGTCCTGCGCCACACGACACGCAAAGTGAAGGCGATGGTTAATGCCATTCAGTTTCGAATCGATCCCAATACGATGGCCAGGGAAACCGGCATCTCGGAATTGCGGCAAAACGATATTGCGCGCGTTACCGTTAAAACACTGCAGCCGATCGCCTGCGATCCTTACCGGGTGAATCGGCAAACCGGAGCCTTTATTCTCATTGATGATGCCAACGACACGGTTGGCGCGGGGTTTGTCGCATCATGATCGAATTACGCCCGGGCAGTGAACGCGGCCATGTCAATCATGGATGGCTGGACAGCTATCATACGTTTTCATTCCATTCGTATTATGATCCGCAGCATATGCACTTCCGCCACCTGCGTGTGATCAATGAAGACCGGGTAGCGCCGGGCCAGGGCTTTCCCACGCATCCGCATCGTGACATGGAAATCATCACGTATGTGCTTGAAGGTGCCATCGAACACAAGGACAGCATGGGAACCGGATCGGTCATCCGGCCCGGAGAGATTCAACACATGAGCGCCGGTACGGGCATCACCCATAGCGAGTTCAATCCTTCAAAAAAGGAATTGCTGCATCTGCTGCAGATCTGGATACTGCCGGAAGTGAAAGGCGTGCGCCCCAGTTATGACCAGAAATCCACGGAACTGGCGAAACATTCCGGCGAATTCCGGCTGATCGCTTCACGAGACGGCGGAGGCAGCGCCGTCCGGATTAATCAGGACACGAATCTCTATGCCTGCCTTCTGAAGTCCGGCGAGGGTGTGCGCCATTCGCTTCCCGAAAATCGATTTGCATGGCTGCAGGTCGCCCGCGGGAGCGTTCAATTGAACGGACTCGACATGCAATCCGGCGACGGCGCCGGTGTATCCGGTGAAACCAATCTGGAGGTCGTGAGTACGGCCGACTCCGAGATACTTCTGTTTGACTTGAAATGAACCGTCAACCGGTCACGGGCATCGTTGCCACGTTGATTGTCATTGCGATTTCTCTCACCTTTATTTCACTGTTTTCATTCCCTGCTTTCGCAAACTGGGTCACCTACTATCTGATCTGCACCATCCCGATGCAGATCATTGTGGCCGTGAACTGGAACTGCAAACATCCGTCGTTTGCGGTTAAGCAGGCTCAACCCATGAAGGGACTGTTGCTGACGCTGGTGACTGTCATTGCGGGTATCGTGGTTTCGGTCGTCTATATGGCGTTGGCCGGAGGGAACATTTCGCCGCCCACTCCGATGTTGGCGCAATGCACGATCGTCTCGGTCGTCATCACGTTCTGCGCTTCGATCATGTGGGGAGGCTGGCCATTCCGGACGTGGATCAAGGATCCGGTGAATTCGGGAATCGTCCAGCTGATCGCTTGTTATGCAGTGAATTACGCCTTCTTTCGCATTTTTTTCAGTTACGACTTCATGAAGGATGCACCGGTATACGTGGCGTCACTGGATCCTCACGGATTGTTTAACGGGTGGAGTGCGCTGGTGTTTTATGTCACTGCGCTGTCCATTATGTTCCTCATGCTGCACTTCGAATTGTGGCCGCTCACGAAGTCAAAGGCCATCATGAAACAGCCGGTTCTGGGGATAGTCTGGACCGCCATCGTGCTGGTTGCAGCGGCCGTGTTGTTTGAGTTTGGAATTCACATCCTGAAGATGGATGCGGTGGTGTTTTTAGTCACAGTCCCGATCCCGTTTATTTTCGGGACCATTATTGTCCTGAACATGCTGGAGGGCGTGCTGTTTAAGAACCGTAAACAGCCGGAAAAGGGGATTCTCAGCGCAGCGGCCGCCGGGCTGGCAGGGACAGGACTGGCGTGGATGTACCAGTCACTTTCCGTTGTCGTTACCGGCAGCCTGCATTCGGGCCCGCCCAGCTACGACTTTGAAATTTGGCTCGCATCCGCGCTGCTCGGTGTCACATTTCCATTCCTTATCATCGTTGCCGCATTTTTCAATTTCTGGCCACTTCGGAAAAGCGAGGGGTAGGAAATAAATGCGATTCCCTAATGTAGGGGCGGTCTATGACCGCGCGCGATACCACAATTCGAGAATGTGCGCGGTCATAGACCGCGCCTACAGCTGGAACAGCGAACCCTCAGCGGCTTAGCTGACTGGAAACCTGAGAGCGCAGAAGTTCGGTGATGTTTCCGGCTTCGCCGGGTTTCCCGAACAGGTGGCCCTGCACTTCATCGCAGCCCTGCCTTTCGAGGAATGCGCGCTGTTCCGGAGTTTCCACGCCTTCTGCAATCAGTTTCAGGTTCAGGCTGCGTGCAAGAGCGGTAATGGCTTTCACGATGGCGCAATGATCGGGATCGGATGGAACACCATCGACGAAGGACTTGTCGATCATCAGAAAATCGAGCGGGAACCGGTGCAGGTAACTCAGCGATGAATATCCAGTGCCGAAGTCGTCGATCGCGATCGTCATACCCATTGCTTTAAGCTGGCGGAGAATCTCGGCGGCCTTCTGGGGATCATGCATCACCATGCTTTCCGTCAATTCGAATTCCAGATACTTTCCGGGAAGGCGGGCGTCCTGCAAGGCACGCTCAATCCGATTGACGAGGTCCGGATGTTCGAACTGACGCGCGGAGAGGTTGACTGCTATTCTTTCGATTTCGAATCCCGCATCGATCCATTCCCGCATTTGACGGCAGGCCGAACGCATTACATATTCGCCAACGGGTTCAATCAGACCGGTTTCTTCAGCAATGGGAATAAACCGGCTTGGCGGAACCATGCCAAGTTCCGCGCTTTTCCATCGCACGAGGGCTTCGGCTCGCGTGACTTTTCCGGTATGGAGATCGAAGCACGGCTGGTATTCCAGGTAGAGTTCTCCGCGATCCAGGGCGACTCTCAGTCCGTTGCTCATCGTCAGGAATTCCATGGCGCGGAAGTTCATTTCCGGCGAGAAAAACTGGTAGCTGTTGCGGCCTTCTTCCTTGACGCGATACATCGCCGTATCGGCATTCTTGAAGAGTTCCTCGATATCCAGCGCGTCCTGCGGGAAACAACTGATTCCGATACTGAGCGTCACAAACAATTCACGCCCCTGCAATGTGATCGGCCGGACGATGGAGCTCAGCAGCTTTTCGGCAACAATGGCCGCTTCCTGGTTGTCATGAATCGCGTCCAGCAGAACGGCGAACTCGTCCCCTCCAAAGCGCGCAAGTACGTCCACTTCTCTCAGGCTCTCCGACAGCCGGCGCGCCACAGTCTGCAGCAGAAGATCGCCGGCTTCGTGTCCCATGGTGTCGTTCACATTCTTGAAGCGGTCGATGTCGAGAAACAGCACCGCGACCTGTACTCCGTCGCGGCGCGCGCGCTTTATTGCATCGCGAAATCGTTCCTGAAAGCACACGCGATTGGGAAGGCCGGTCAGAACATCGTGCTGCGCCTGGAAGTTCAGCTTCGCTTCGTATTCCTTGAGGTACGAAATATCGTTGCAGGCGGCAACGTAATGCATCACCTCGCCGGACTCGTCTCGGACTTCGCAAAGTCCGAGGAGTTCAGGATAGACTTCTCCATTCTTTCGAACGTTCCATATTTCGCCGGACCAGGAGCCCTCCTCTGCAACTTTACGCCACATGTCGGAATAGAAAGCCTCGTCGTGACGGCCCGAACGCAGAAAACTCGGATTCTTTCCGATGATTTCTTCCGGGGCATAACCTGTAATTTTTTCCCATGACTTGTTCACGGAAATGATCTTCCGTTGTGCGTCTGTAATGATCACACCATCGGCGATGCTTTCGAATGCTTTTGCAGAAAGGCGAAGTTGGTCGTCTACCTGACGGCGGCTGGTGATATCCCGCGCAATACCAACCGTGCCGACAACCTTATTCTCTGGATCATAGACGCGGGTCTTGATTGTCTCGATCGTGCGGCGCGAACCATCGGGAAGGATCATGGTCTCTTCCACACTCTTGTGGGATTCGGATTTCATGACTTCAATGTCGGTTTGACGGTACTTTCGAGCGAGTTCGTACGGAAAGAAATCGAAATCCGTTTTACCGATCATCTCCGCCGGCGATCTTCCACATGCCTTTGAGAAAGCAATATTGACGGCAAGAAAACGCGATTCGGTGTCTTTCAGCCAGGCAATATCCGGAATGTTATCCAGGATGGCTTGCATTTGAAGCTGTTGTTCCCGCAATGCAGCGTCCGCCTGCAAAGACCGCTTCTGCCGGCGGGTGTGCATGACCAGCCCGACGACCACGACGATTATCAATGTCTGCAGAGCCGCCGAAGCAATGGAATAGCGGCTTAGACCCTCGAAATCCGGGGCTCCGTTAAGCTTGGTGGATTCCGATCCACGAAGTGGATAGTCACGTTCGTGTCGAATCAGACCAATTGTCAGGCTCCAAATAATGCCTATCGCCAGAATGGCGCCCAATGGAATCAGTAGATTCCAGAAAGAGCCACTCCGGCGGCTTGAATCGCGCCGCAAATCAAGGACCTCCCTGTCCGGGAGCAAATGGCAATTCGACAGCCTTTCGGCCGTGCCTAAGAGTTGCGATGTAGCGGCCTGGAATGGACGATATTTGCCGCTGTTATTTTTTTGAAGCTGACGAATCCAATTTCGCCGTGCTCGATTCGGGAAGGGATCTGCACATCACGACTACCGCGCGGGCTGTGGCTGCAACGGAAATCCACTGGTCATGCCCATACGGAAAGCCGCTTTCAAAGTAGGGCTGGAATTTAGGCGCACGGCTGTGCACGTGCCACGAGCCATCGGCTGCACGTGTCGCAAGCAGGAAGCGGAGGCCATTCTGATATACAGGATCCAAAGTTTTCAGAATACCGCTGTCGAGCAGCGCGAGGAGCACTTCGCTGGTAGCATATGCATCGCTTGGGAGATCGGAATTGCCTCCCCATCCGCCGTCAGCGTTTTGAGATAACGACAGGGCTTTGCCTGCAGCCTGAATGGAGGAATCCGGCGCTCCGGATTGTCGAAGCCCAACCAGCAGCATCGCCTTATCGTCTGTCGACTTTGGTTTTGCGCGAATCAACCATTGGCGAGTTCGGGCAACATGCTCGTTTGCTTCGGATCTCAAGGCTGGCGGAGCGTATGCCTGGATCATGGACACGGCGACGGCTGCCCGGTTGATGTCTCCGTCCTGGAGTGGCGCTCGCGAAGTCTCTTCGCGAGGCCAGCGCCCATCTGCAAACTGACGCGACAAGAGGTACGACACAACGGAATCGGTGGCGGAATCCGCGGGATATTTGTCGGCCTGTAACGCAACCAGCGTATTCAGGGCCGAATCGAGGCCTCCTCCTGAATCCACGCGCTGGACAAACGAAGTGTCACGACCGCTCAGACTCACAGCCATCGACTGACGCATTGTCGCAGCAGCCTGCTCGTCTACGGCGATTCCCTTCGCCCGTGCCGCCGCAATAGCAGTACCGGTGAAATTCTGGTGATGACAGTTCACACAACCGCCGCTCGATGCCGCCTGTGTGCTGCTCCGTTGCAACAATGCCGTACTGATTTGGATCATGGAGCGAATTTCCGATTCCACTGGAATCGATTTCGCAACGGTTGTTGCGGCAGTCCGAACGGGTTCGCCATTTAAAAGTTTCAGGATTGCCGGAGATCCATATTTGCGAGCCCAGTCCAAAGCGGATTCGTCCGCGGTCGACCGGGCCGCAGCATCTGCACCAGCAGATAGCAGCAGTTTCACCACTTCCGGATCCTGATTCTCCGACGCTACGGCAAACATGAGAGGTGTCAACCCCGCAACATCCCGGGCATTAACATTTGCATTGGCTTTCAGGAAAAGACCGATCAACTCCGGAGAGCCGTACGATGCTGCCATCATCAGCGCCGTGCGGCCCTTAAACGCCAGAGGACCGTTCTTGACGATGGCTGCATCCGTTGCCGCCATGTTCACGTCCGCACCCTTTTCGATCAGAAGCCGGACAGCAGCTGTGTTGTTTTGCGCGGCTGCGGCCATCAATGCAGTGTGTCCGGAAATATCCGTCGCATTGACGGCATTGACGTTCACGCCTTGCTCCAGAAAGAATCGCACCACCTCGAGATCGTTGGCACCGGCAGCAGCGATTAGACCCGTGCGTCCGGCTGCTCCGATGGCTTTTGCGTCGGCGCCCTTCTCAACCAGCAAGCGGACAGTCTCTATGGATCCTGCGTTTGCAGCGGCAATCAGCAAGGCCGTTTGACCCTGTCTCGATTTTTCGTTGGCGCGTGCGCCCGCCGATAACAGCAGGCGGACTTTTGCATTGTCGCGAACGCTGAGCATCAGGGGTGTGACACCAGACGTGTCGCTCGCATTGGCGTCCGCTCCGGCAGCGAGCAAAATCTGCATGGCTTCCCGCGTTCCGGTTCCCGCAGCCATCATCAATGGTGTCCGTCGACGATCACCGGGAGCATTCACGTCTTGAGTAGTGACAAGACGGCGCAGGGACTGGAGATCGTTGTTGCGAATGGCTTCAGTAAAGTTTGCGGCTGGCGATTGTGTTGCGGATTCCGAGGCGCTCCATATTGCCAGGACAAGCCAAAGAGAACAGAACAACCGCAATTTTGAGTTCACAGGGGGGATCTCCTCGTTTGGGTGGGATTATACACTTGCCTCTGCAGGTGTGCGTTCCTCACTTGCAACTGTCCGTTGATTTGTTGTCCATTGATTAATGGCCCCGGTGACATTGATCCAATGTCACCGGGGCCATTAATCAATGGACAACAGACAACGGACAGTTGCAAGTGAGGGCAACGGGAAACGGGGCACCACAACTAACACCGCAACTCCAGCGGAAAGCTCTCCGCGTGTTGTATTGTATCTGCCGCTAAGGAGCTATGAATTTGAGTACTCCATCTTTGGTGGATCGTTTGACCGCACATCGAACACTGTCACCCTTGCCGGCCCACGAAATTGCGTGGATCGCCACTCATGGCACCCTGCATACGCTGGACTCGGGATCCGTTCTGACTCCCAAGAAGGGACCGGTCGCGGGTCTTCACATTGTCCTTAGCGGTCACTTTTCCATCCACGTGGAACAAGGAAGCGGCCGGCGCAAAATCATGGAATGGCGATCCGGAGACGTGACCGGCTTCATGCCATATTCGCGGCTGGTTGCGCCGCCGGGCGACGTGATCGCCGAAGAACCATCGGAGTTGGTCACGGTGTATCGCTCCGATTTCGCGGAAATGATCCGTGAATGTCAGGAACTCACGGCAATTCTTGTTCATGTGATGGTGGATCGTGCACGGCATTTCACCTCCAGTTATCTTCACGATGAAAAACTCGTTTCTCTCGGAAAACTCGCCGCCGGACTGGCGCATGAACTGAACAATCCCGCCTCCGCTATCGGCCGCAGCGCCGGAGAGTTGAAAAACGCGAATCTTCGACTGGATGATGCGTCCCGCTCTATGGGCGCGGCCGGATTGCGTCCGGAACAGATGGAGGTGCTGCAAAAAATCTGCGACTCCGCGCTGGCAAAGGGCGTTCATGCCGTCCTTTCTCCTCTGGAACAGGATGAACGCGAAGATTCAATGGAGCGCTGGCTGCACTCGCACAACGCTGACATGAGAGTTGCCGAAAGTCTGGCAGAAACCACGTTAACTATCGAAATGTTGGATGAGGTTGCTCATGCGATGCCGGGCGACGCGCTGAACACCGGGCTGCACTGGCTTGCGGCAAATTGCACGGCAAGACGGCTGACGCTGGAGATTCAACAGGCCGCTACTCGGATTTCCGAGTTAGTCCATGCGGTTCGGGGATTCACCCAAATGGATCGCGCGGCCGTGCCGGAGCCTGTTAATCTGTCAAAGGGACTTTCGGACACGATTGCGGTGCTCAGTTCAAAGGCTAAAGGCAAGTCCGTAAAAGTGGCGTTGAATATCGAAAACGGGCTTCCTTCAGTGCATGGATTTGGCGGCGAACTCAATCAGGTCTGGTCTAATCTGATCGACAATGCTTTGGATGCTGTGGACTCCAGGGGACAGATCGACGTCGATGCCCGCCGCGAACGCGATCAAGTCGTGGTTCGAGTTATCGACAATGGTCATGGTGTACCATCGGAAATCCGGGATCGTGTGTTCGATCCATTCTTTACAACAAAGCCCGTGGGAATGGGCACAGGACTTGGCCTGGATATTGTCCGGCGGCTGGTCCAGAAGCATAACGGACAGATTGATGTGGAATCGATACCGGGACGTACGGAATTTCGCGTGACGCTGCCGATATCCGCATCCCGCTGAAGGTGCCAGCCCTGTGAATGAACCTGTTATTCTGGTCGTCGATGATGATCCCCAGGTATTGTCCGCAATCCGGCGAGATCTAAGAACGCGTTATCGCGACGAGTATCGCGTGCTGTCTGCAAATTCCGGAGAGTCCGCGCTCGGTGCGATTCATCAGCTCAAAGCGCGCAGTGACGCCCTGGCTCTCATCATCAGCGATCAACGCATGCCGTCGATGCTGGGCGTCGATCTGCTGGCAAAATCTCGAGAAGTCTATCCCATCGCGAGACGCGTGCTCCTCACTGCCTATTCCGATATCGACGCCGCGGTCCGCGCAATCAACGAAGCCCATCTCGATCGCTATCTCGGAAAGCCGTGGGATCCTCCGGAAGAAAAGCTGTTCCCCGCAATCGACGACCTGCTCTCGTCGTGGCAGGAGGAACACCGGCCCGAAATCACCGGTATCCGTCTGATCGGAAACCAGTGGTCGCTGCGCTCACATGAGGTGAAACAGTTTCTTGCAAGCAACCTCGTGCCGTACCGGTGGCTGGATATCGAAAAGGATCCGTCTGCTTCTCCGCTTCTCGAAGCAGCCGGTGTAACCCCACACGAATTGCCTGCACTAATTCTGGAAGACGGAACTATCCTGAGAAATCCCATTCTGGATCAGGTTGCCGAAAGTCTTTGCCTGAAGCGCGCGGCCGCCTACGAATTGTATGACCTGATCATCGTAGGAGCCGGACCGGCGGGATTGGCCGCATCGGTCTATGGTGCGTCCGAGGGCATGCGAACGCTTCTCCTTGACGGAAACGGGCCTGGAGGCCAGGCCGGCGCCAGTTCGAAAATTGAAAACTACCTGGGATTCCCCTCCGGCATCAGTGGAACCGAGTTGACGCGAAGGGCCGTGGCCCAAGCCCAACGGTTCGGTGCGGAAATTTTGGCGCCCATCTCTGTAACCGGTTTATCGGTGGACGGCGGCTACAAACGCGTCTCCTTGTCCAACGGCAAGGAACTGATCTCACGGGTTGTGATCGTGGCGACAGGCATGACCTACCGTGAACTTCAGGCCGAAGGGATTTCCGGATATATCGGTGCCGGTGTGTACTATGGCTCCGCCGTTATCGAAGCCCAGTCATGCCGCGGTTACAGGGTAATCGTTGTCGGAGGCGGAAACTCCGCCGGACAAAGCGCAGCGCATCTTTCCAGATTTGCACAGGAAGTTCTTCTGATCGTGAGACGCGAGGGTCTCGAGCCCACAATGTCGCATTATCTGATTCAACAGCTCGCTGCGCTGCCAAACGTCAAGATCCGATCTTGTACCGTGACAGAGCGCGTCGAGGGCCAGGGTCACATGCAGAAGGTCTGGCTGAAATCGCTCGCGGATGGCTCCATTTCTGAGGAAGAAGCCGATGCACTTTTTATCTTCATCGGATCACGTCCTCACAGCGATTGGTTGCCGGACTCGGTTTTTCGTAATGCCAAAGGGTTCGTCCTTACCGGACGCGATGCGCAAATCACGGAAGGATTTTCCAGGATATGGAAGGAATCTCGCGACCCGATGCTGTTGGAAACTACCGTACCCGGAGTGTTTGCAGCAGGAGACGTGCGTGCCGGAGCGATGAATCGTGTCGCGTCTGCCGTCGCTGAAGGAGCTATCGCGGTTAGACTCGCGGCCGATTATCTGGCGCGAACGTGACGGGAGTTTTCTGGATCTGCAGCCGCTACGCGGCTTTCCCAGCCGCGTAACGGCCGCCCTTTCTTCTGTTCCCAGCCGCGTAGCGGCGGCAGTCTGTTAGCCACGGGCGTAAGCCCGTGGAATGGGAAGAGCGAGCCCTTCAGCGCCGTTAGGCGCGGCAGATCAAGAATTAGCCTCACAGCACACCGGCATCATGCACGATTTTTCCATCGACAACGGTCAACACCGAACGGATTTGTTTGATCTCAGCATCCGGGATCGCAAAATAATCCCGGTCGAGAACCACGAGATCCGCCAGTTTTCCGGACTCAAGGGAACCGATCTTATCTTCCATTCGCAAGTACCAGCTATTGCCGCGCGTAAATAATCGCAGGGCTTCCTGACGCGTGATCTGTTGATCGGCGTTCACACGATCCCCGAAGGAGTTCACGCCGGTAGTTGCAAAATAAATGTGAAGCCATGGGTTTAACGGCGCAATATGAACTCCGTCGCCATGCATGCCAACCTGTATGCCGTGGTCGACGATCGTTCGAAACGGAGCACCGACGACAGCCCGCGGATCATTCGATGTGACCCACCGGAAAGCCGCCATCTGCACACCGCAACCAAGCGCACGAAGGCGATTGAGCAGGTCGGCATTCACCTGTGGCACGTGATGGACGACCCATCGCAGTTTCGTGATATCGAATTCTTTGTTCACCGTTTCGTAAGCCTCAACAACCTGTCTGAGATCGGCCAGGCTCTGAACGGCATTCTCATTTCGCCAGCCCGCCTGCGCCACCAGCCGCTGCGCTTCGCGCCAGGTCGCGCCGCTGCTTAGCGGTGCAGCCCATTCCCCAATCGATCCGGTCATCATCATGTCGTCGCCAAAAAACTGAAACTGGTTTCGCAGACGCTCCTTGAGTTCGGGCAAAGCCGGATCGGTTTGATTCTGCAGAAAATTCATCTGCAGTCGGACGGTCGTGCGGCCTTCGCGATGGAGCGCCAGCCACGCGTCGTACATGCGGTACTGATCGAGGTTGGACAGAATCTGGCTGGGGTGCAGCGGTCCAGGAGTGGGAAACAGCACCTGATCGAGATGCGAAGTCAGACCAACACTGGTCGAGTAAATCATCGCATCGGCCGTACTTCTTTTCTTATCGTCAAAAGTCTGCAGACGGCGCAGTAAAAAAAGCGCGGAAGCCGACGGTCCTCCGCCATTGAACCCGGCCGCAGCGATGGCGCCATTTGCCGACACTCTTATCGGCTTGATATCCGGATGCATGGGCGGCGCGGCATCCGCTGCATCGAAGAACGCCTTGCCCAGACTGTTCGTCGTGCAGGGTCCGGTAAATCGTTCGTAGAGAAGTACCGGCCGATCGGGCACGGCGGCATCCAGTTCCTGAAGAGTTGGATGGCGATGTTCGGCCCACTGGTTCGTGTGCCATCCGCCCATTGATGTGATCCATTGACCTTCCGGAACACCCCGCCGTCTTGCGGCGAGCCCTTCCTGAATTTCCCGGATCGACGCAGTGTTTTCGAGGATCGTGTGATAACCAGGACGATTGGCAAGACTGACGGTGTGAATGTGAGCCTCGACGAGACCCGGCACAGCGGTGCGTCCCTTGAGGTCGATCACGCGTGTGTTGGGCGCCTGAGATCCTGGAGTATTTCCAGCCGAGATCACACGTCCGTTGCGAATCGTTACGGAAGAGACTACCGCGTTCGCGGCATTCAATGTGTGAATGCGGCCATTATTCAGAATCAGCGTGGATTCATTGATGGGATTTGCCGCAGTGTTCTGGGGTGAACCGGCAGCAACAGCGAACGGTTCAATCTGTGACACGACAGCAGCCACAACCGTGGTCTTCAGGAATTTCCTTCGCGAAGATTTGGTATTGACGCTTTCGGATTTGGTCTTCATATGATTCCCTCCGGTTCAGCGTGACTATAACGATCAACGAAATGGAGGGCAACTTGAGGTTGTGACTCAGTTTGAATTCCGCTGTAGGTGAGGTCTATCAAGAAGTCCATCTCCCAACGGGCTGACCATTGCACACACTTGACTCCGCCGGTTGAGAATTGAAAATTGATTGATGATTATTGATTATTGCGCTTGGCAGATGCCCCCAGTCGGCTGATTATGCCGCCTCACCTGGATCCGGAACCCGTCCCCCGAAGTCGTTCCCTCATGCGGCAATCTCAATTAGAACTTCAGGATGACGCTTTGCGATCTTCAACAGATGTTTCGCGGCTCCAGACGGTTCACGACGTCCTTGTTCCCACTGCTCAAGAGTGCGTTTGGAAACGCCGATGGCAGCGGCAAACTGCGCTTGCGCCAAGCCACTTTTTAACCGGACGCGAACGACCATCGAACCTGGTTGCACCTTCTTCCGCTTTCCCCCGCCAGTCTGGATTTCTTTTACCCCTGCCAGGACTTCCTTCCAGATATCGCGCTCAGCTGCAAATGCGCCAGTCTACTGCTCCGAACCGCTGCGGAACCGGTATGCAGGCATGACTACCATCAGCAGCGCAGATGTCACGAGCACTCCCGCTGCAATGAAGAGCCCGGTGTTGTAGTTGCCGAAGTGCTGGCGGCACCACGCGAGAGCCGTAATTCCAAATCCGGACCCAAGATAGAACACGCCAAAAATCACGCCATAGATCTTGCCGTACGCCGCATTCCCGTAGTAACGCTTGATCAGAAATGCGAGCACGTCGAATTCGGCGCCGAGCAGGAATCCGATCAGCATCGCACTGACATAAGCCGCATTCGGATAGGTCGCGTAGAGCACACAAGCCACAGCGCCGCCGATCGATACGGTCATCATGACGCGCGGCGCGAAAATGTGATCGATCAAAAAACCAACTGCGACACGCGCAAAAAGCAGGCCAAAGCCGAACAGCTGCAGGAGTTGGCCCGTCTGAAGTGGGGTCCAGCCGGCTTCCTGCAATAGAGGGGCTTGTTGACTCACGATACTCGTCGCCGTCAGACCGAGCATGAAGAATGCGATGTTCAGTACCCAGAAAGTCTTCTCTTGCCGGGCTTTTGCAAACGACAGCCCAAATGCCTTTTTTGAAGTGCGCCGCTGCTCGGCCGCTTCCGCGGCAGTCGGTTCGCGAAGGCAGAGGAACACTACCGGCCAGCTGACAAACAGGACCAGTCCCGCCAGCACAAGCAGCGCGTGTCGCCAGCTGTATTGCAGGATGATCGGCCCGACAATCATTGGAACCAACGTACTGCCGAGACCGATGCCGGCATTCGCGACGCCGAGCGCCAGTCCGAGTTTGCGGTCAAACCATCGACTGACGACCTGGAGATAGCCAAGCGGCCACAGACCGATCGCAGCGACCGGCACAATCGCCCAGAGCACGTAATAGATGAGGAGGCTCTTCGGTGTGAAGTACAGCGCGGCAAGGCTAACCGAAAACAACGGAATCGACGCCAGCACCACGCGGCGCGGTCCGAAACGGTCGGCCAGAAAACCTTGCAGCGGCGACACCAGCACGATCATGTAGGCTACGATCGTAAAGGCCAGCGATACCTGCACACGCGACCACCCAAATTCCTTCTGGATAGGCACGATGTACTGCGTAATTGTCAGGACAGCGAGCACGCTCGGCCCAAGCGCCAAACCGATCGTCGAGCCGAGGGTCGCCAGGATGCCGGGAGTCGTCGCTTCCGACGGATGCTGCGTCGCTTCCATGTGTCTCCTTTTGGAATTGGATGCTGGGTGCGAAACGGCGGCCATTCTACATTCCGGGATCGTGTTGCGCTAGTCCGTTCGTATGATCTCGTTTTCCCGCATCAAGTGACAGTCTTCTATCGTTTTCGGATGCTGTCCATTGCGCGGAGTGCATAACCTCATAAATCCTTCTGGAAGGGAGGCCCAGGTGGTCGAGGATTTTCCGCGTCGCTTCCGGCGGATGGATGGCAAGCGTGGAACGTTTCGTCCATTCTGCTGCTGCAAGTCCAGGAAAGTTTCCAGATTTCCGGCCACGACTTGATACAAAACCGACTTCTCCGGTTCCCGTGAACGATAGCCGTCTGCGATAACTCGGAAGCAGTGCGTAGCCGTACAGGATGTTCGCGTAAATCGTCGAGCAGCGGATCCGAAGCATCCGCATTCAGCGCAGCGTTTCCAAAATGGCGGCAAACTGGTCGGGGTCGTACCGACGCCGTTCGTGGACTGCGACCCAGTTCACAACGACGCGAGCTTTGACAACCTTCTGCATCGCCACGATCTCTGGATGACCGAACTCGACTAACCGTTCAATCGTCAAAGCCACAATGGGTGGTTCGCGACGCTCGACCTCTTGCTTCACTTGCACTGTGGCGAGGGCATTGGGCATTGCAAAGCCTCCCTCACGTTGGTTCAGAAAGTTGTGAAGCAAATGAACTTCACGAAAATCGATAGGATTCGGAATGGTGATGTAGCCCAACTCGCTCAGTTCACCGGCAAGCGCTAGATCGGTCAGCGGAATCAGCTTCACGGCCGCTACTCTATCAATATCTCGCGCCGCTTCCTGGCCGGCGGCAAAATCGTCATCCGCATTGACAATCTTCACCTTCAGAATGTAACAGTCTCCAGTTTTCTGGAAGATACAGGCAACTGCGGGAACTGGAACGCCGTCCATTCTGTATGAGGCGGGACAAAGACTGAAAGGAACCTGAGCGGGCGGTCGTTGCCGCCGGCAGCACTGACTAAATTTTTTACCCTGCCCGCAGGGGCACGGATCGGTTGGTGAAGGATATTTCATCGACGTCGGAAGTATGCCAGAACCGCGCGCTCATCGCAGCCGAACCGGGCAACTTCGGAAAAATTTGTCGCGGTTATCCACGATTTCGCGATAACTATCAGATCGCCTTCGTCATCACGCGAAGCAAAGCCTGATTGAACTTTGGAGAATCGTCCAGCTCCGAACCATCCGCGAGCAGTGCATAGCCGTACAGGATGTTTGCATAATCGTCGAGGACCGGATCCGCAGCATCCGCATTCAGGCGTTCGCTCATTTTTTTCACGATGTCATGGTCCGGATTCAGTTCCATGATCCGTTTCTGCTTCGACGTTTCGCCCTTCGCCTGATTCATGAGCTTTTCCAGATTTGGGCTCATATCCTGATCGGCGACGACCAGACAGGCGGGAGAGGATGTCAGTCTTCCCGATAGCCTCACCTGACGGACACGTTCATCGAGCCTCGATTGCAACGCATCCATCAGACCCGAGAGAGCCTTCCCCTTTGCGGTGAGATCGGTATCGTCGCCAAGATCCGCCATGCCTTTTGCGACAGACTTCAGGTGTTTCTCCTCAAATTCGAAAATCCATTGCACGAGGATCTCGTCAACCGCATCCACCAGAAACATCACTTCGTAGCCCTTTGCCTGAAACGCCTCCAGATGTGGCGAATTCTCCACAGCCTTGCGCGAAGGGCCGGTGAGGAAATAGATCGACTTCTGATCGGGCTTCATGCGGCTGACATATTCGGAGAGAGTTGTGAGCTTCTCTTTGTCGTTGGAAGATTCGAAAAGATAAATATGCAGCAGCTTGTCCTTATTCTCGAAGTCGAAGCCGGCGCCTTCCTTCAACACGCGCCCAAAGTTCTTCCAGAGTTTCAGGTACATGTCGAGGTCGTTCTTGAGCATGTCTTCAAAGGAATCCAGAACCTTGCGCGTCAGCCACTTTCGAATCTGCGCAATGTGCCGGTCTTCCTGCAGCCGTTGCCGCGATACATTCAATGGAAGGTCCGCTGAATCCACGACACCTCGAACAAACCTCAAATAGGAAGGCAGCAGATCCTCGCAGTGTTCCATGATCAGGACGCGCCGGACGTAGAGATGCAAACCAAACTTGCCGGTCTGTTGGAACAGGTCAAATGGCGACTCCGACGGAATGAACAGCAGCGACTGATATTCAGACCGCCCTTCCGCGCGGAATGACCAGGATTTCAGCGGTTCGTTCCAGTCATGGGAGATGTGCTTGTAGAATTCCTTGTATTCGTCGTCGGACACTTCCGACCGAGGCCGCGTCCATATCGGCTTCATGGAATTGAGAGGCTTGTCGTCGGCCTTTCCGTCTTTTTCCTTATAGCGGATGGGATGGGTCACAAAGTCGGAATATTTCTGGACGATTCGCGAAATGACGAACTTGTTGGTGAAATCTTCGACCTGATCGTCCTCTTCGAATTTTTTCAAATGAAGCGTGATGGAGGTGCCTCGCGAAAACCGGCTCCCTTCCGTAATCGTATAGGTTCCGTCTCCCTTCGATTCCCAGCGCGTGGCATGGGGATCGCCGGCACGCCGCGTGACGAGCGTTACCAGGTCCGCAACCATGAAGGACGAATAGAATCCGACTCCGAACTGGCCAATCAGAGAGGCAGCGGTGTCTGGAGATTTGCTCTCTTTCATTTGCTGCAGCAGATCGCGGGTTCCGGACTTTGCAATGGTTCCGATATGCGTGATGACTTCCTCACGATTCATGCCGATTCCGTTATCGTGAATCGTCAGCGTTTTCATCGTGGGATCGCTTTCAATGACGATCTCGTATTTATCGTCTTCCCCGATCAACTCCGGATTGCTCAACGCTTCAAAGCGAAGGCGGTCGATGGCATCCGACGCATTGGAAATCAGCTCACGCAGGAAAATTTCTTTGTTGGTATAAAGAGAATGGATCATCAATTCCAGCACCTGACGTGCTTCGGCCTGGAATTGGAAAGTTTCGACGTTCGCGCTCACCCGTACACCTCCAAACTGGAGTGTAGCTGAAATCGCGGGTGAAGCGACGCCTCACGATTAGGTCGTAAGACGCCGCGCCCTATACCGCCTTTGGGGGGGAGGTGGCGGTAAAATCAACTTGGTGGATATCCGGCAAGCAACTTCAGCCTTTCTTGCTTGCCTGCCAGCGTTCGAAATCGCTCCCCATGATGAAGAATTTGCGTCCGATCTGTACGATGCGAATGCGTTCTTCCTCAATGATTCTGCGGAAATGCCGCACGGAAAACCCCGCCATCCCTGCGGCGTTGGGGATATCCAGAAACATCTTCTTCGTTCCTTTTGGTACGGTCGCCTTCATGTACTTCCTCCTCAGGCCATGGGCCAATGCACATGAAGTTCCACGAGGTGGAGGGTGAAGAAATGGTCAATGGTCAATTCTCAATTGTCACTTGTCATCGGCGGTGGCGCTTCGCGCAGTCTTTTCATAAAAATGACACGCCGAAGGCGTATCCAAAAGTGAAAAATGAACAGTGAACATTGAACAATGAACATTTCCCCGCAGAAATGTTCATTGTTCAATGTTCACTGTTCATTTTTCACTTTTGGGGAGTGCCAATTTCCTCAATCCATGAATGGATAGCGATAGGTCGTTGCGGGATATTCGGTTTTCTTGATCGTGCGGGCACTCACCCAGCGGAGAAGGTTCAGCATCGAACCGGCCTTATCGTTGGTGCCGCTCGCTCGCGCGCCCCCAAACGGCTGCTGGCCGACCACCGCGCCAGTGGGCTTGTCATTGATATAAAAGTTGCCGGCTGCGTAGCGCAAAACGGTGGTGGCTTCTTCAATCGCCTTCCGATCCGTTGCGAACACCGCACCGGTCAGGGCATAAGGGGAAGTCCGGTCGATCAAGTCAAGTGCGGCGCGCCATTCCTTTTCCGGATAGACAAAAACCGTGATGACCGGCCCGAAGATTTCTTCGCGCATTGTGGGGAAGGACGGATCGGCAGTATGGATCAGCGTCGGCCGGATGAAATAACCAACGGAATCGTCCGTGTTTCCACCGGCGAGTATCGTCGCAATGGACGAATGCTTCGTCTTTTCGATGTAGCCCGTTATTTTCGCAAATGCCTTCGCGTCGATGACCGCGCCCATGAAGTTCGAGAAATCCGCGATATCCCCCATCTTGATTTCCTGGATTGTCGCGACTAATCGATCCCGGATCCTCGCCCACATCGTATCGGGAATGTAGATTCGCGATGCCGCGCTGCACTTCTGTCCCTGGAATTCGAACCCACCGCGGATGATTGCGGTAATCAAGGCGTCCGCGTCAGCGCTGGCGTGCGCGACAATGAAGTCCTTCCCTCCGGTTTCACCAACCAGGCGGGGGTAAGACCGGTATTGCGCAATACTTTCTCCGACCGTTCGCCACATTCCCTGGAAGACACTGGTTGAACCGGTGAAATGAATGCCCGCAAGATCTCGATGATGCAGGACCACGTCGCTGACCACCGCCGCATCTCCGGGGACAAAGTTGATGACACCCGGCGGCAAACCAGCAGCTTCAAACAGACGAAACAGCTGATAGTTGCTGTAGACGGTGGAACTGGCGCACTTCCAAACGACGGTGTTTCCCATGATTGCTGCCGCAGAAGGAAGATTCCCGGCAATCGACGTGAAATTGAAAGGGGTGACGGCGTAAACGAAACCTTCCAACGGCCGATATTCGAGTGAATTCGCAACTCCTTCCGGCGAAAACGGCTGAACGCCTTGAATCTGTTCCGCAAAGGCAACATTGAAGCGCAGAAAGTCGATCATTTCGCAGGCCGAATCGATTTCGGCCTGAAACGCGGTTTTACTTTGATTCAACATGGTGGCGGCATTCACGCGGTCGCGCCACACCGTGCTGAGAAGGTCCGCGGCACGCAGAAAAATTGCCGCTCGGTCTTCCAGTTTCCAGGTCGACCATTCGCGGTGCGCCTCGGATGCAGCCTGAATCGCCTGCTCGACCTCTGCCGGTCCCGCCTGGTGCCATGTCGCGATCACGTGGCGGTGGTTGTGAGGCATCGTCACATTTGCCGTCTGGTGCGTTCGCACTTCGCGGTCTCCAATGCGCAACGGAACATCAAACGAACTTCCGGAAATGGAGGCAATGGAGCGCTTCAGCGCTTCCCTCTCAACGGTTCCCGGTGCATAGGAACGAACAGGCTCATTTCGAGGAGCGGAAGGATTTTTCATTTCGGACAGGTTACATTGAGATTTCGATCCAGTTCGTCTTTCGAATGGGTAAACGTTATTTTTGCCTTGCCGCGTTTATAGTCGGAAATGATGTCACAAACCGTTTTCCAGCCGTGATCCCCCGGTACACTCTCCAGCCACTCCGGTGCCGCATTTCCTGTTATATGGACGATGGTGATCATCCCTCCGACGGTTGCGTCCTGGTCCGCGGATTCCTGAATTGCCTGCCGCAGCGCGACGGCCGCGTCAATGGCCCTGGGCGGAACGCCTCTCGCTGCAGTCAGCCAACGCGTGAGACTCGGCGACTCCCGGTTGGTGATAAATCCACTGGGACGGCAAACCTGAGGGTCATTCGGATTTTTAGCGCAAATCATCGCACGTCCGTTTTCAAAACCTGCCGAAATCAGAAGAACCTTGGAGCTGTTTCGAAACGGCAGCCCCAGCATCACGCCAAACAGAATCTCATTCACCGGCCGCTCCAGCAAATAATCGTTTCGGTTTACAAACGAACTGAACAGTTCCCCGGAAACGCTGCTGAGTCCGGAAATGGCAAGAGCCGAACCATGCTGGACGAACACCTTGGGAATCCCATCAATGTAACCGAATTGTTTTCCGGATTCATCAATGAAGGTGGATCTGGTGTCGGAACCAACGATGACTCCATCTTCGACCACAATGGCTCCGATAAAGGTGCCTCCAAACATTCTTTGGGGTGACCTGGCGGGACCAATTCCAGTCAACAACAGGAGTATCAGAAATCGTATGCGCACCTCCCATTACTACATCGAAGACATGGGGGCTGCAACTGAGCAAATGCCTTGACAGTCAATATATTAGCTTTCATACTCGCCCCGAGAATTTGAGACCATCAAGACAACCGACAGTGATCGGCAGGAGTAAGTGAATCATGTCTACTGCACGCCCGTTATCCGACCCACGCCAGATAATCGATTTGTCACCAATGACCATGGCCCAGATTACGGTGGTGGTCCTCACCGTGTTGCTCAATGCCATGGACGGTTTCGACATCCTATCGATCGCATTCGCGTCGCCCGGCATTACTGAGGCTTGGCATATTACCCGAAAAGAACTGGGAATTGTCCTGTCGATGGAACTGATTGGTATGGGTATTGGCAGCGTTTTTCTGGGAGGCGTCGCGGACAAGATCGGCCGGCGTCCGACTCTGATGGGTTGTCTCGTCGTGATGGCGACAGGCATGCTTGGCGCCACCACGGCGACTTCTCCAGTCATCCTTTCCATCTGGCGCGTATTCACGGGCCTCGGCATCGGAGGCATGTTGTCCGCCACCAACGCGGTTGTCGGCGAGTTCTCCAATGCGAAACGCCGCAGTATGTGCATTTCGTTCATGGTGATCGGCTACCCGCTCGGGGGTGGGTTTGGCGGCCTGTATGCGTCCAAACTGATTGGCGCCTATGGGTGGCAAAGCGTGTTCTACTTCGGCGCTACCGCTACCGCAATCCTACTGCCCTTGATTTATTTCTGCATTCCGGAATCCGTCCAGTGGCTGACGCGCACGCAGCCGGCGAATGCGCTGGCTCGAGTGAATGCATCGCTTAAGCGGCTTGGCCATGCCGCCGTCAAGACATTGCCGGAAATTCAATCCACGGACAGGAAAAAGTCGCTCGCCGACATTTTTTCGCCTTCAATGGTGCGCATCACTGTAGTTCTGACAGTCTGCTATTTCCTTCACATTCTCACGTTTTATTTCCTCTTGAAATGGACGCCGCAGATCATCGCCAACATGAAGTTTCCGGCGCCGGAGGCGGGCCGCGTGTTGGCCCTGGCCAACCTCGGAGGCGCGGCAGGCGGAATGGTCTTTGGTTTCCTGACCAGCCGCATTGGCCTGAAGCCACTAACCATCACCATTCTCTTGCTGAATGCCGCTGCGGTCGTCACTTTTGGCCAAAGCCCTGCAGTACTCAGCACACTGACAATGCTTGCCATTGGCGTCGGTTTCTTCGGTAATGCCGCAGTATCTGGACTGTATTCGATCGTTGCATACAGTTTCCCGACACACGTCCGCGCCACCGGCACTGGCTTCGTCATCGGCGTAGGCCGCGCGGGCGCTGCGCTCTCGCCAATCCTGGCCGGCTATTTGTTCAATGGCAACATGGTGCTGCCTAAGGTGGCAATGATCATGGCGACCGGTTCCCTGCTGGCGGCATTTGTGATGCTGCTCTTCAAGGCAAGCAGTTCCATGCAGCCCGTGCCCACAGAGGCCGCAAAATCATTCCGTATGTCGGGTGCCGAGGGCCGCGCATCCTGAAGAGAAATAAAGAAATGGTCAATGATCAATTCAATTGTCACTTGTCATCGATGGGGGCGCTTCGCGCAACTATTTCATAAAGATGTCGCGCCGAAGGCGCATCCAAAAATGACAAGTGACAATTGAGAATTGACCATTGACCATTTCTTCACGCCTTCTATGCCCGCCCGCAATTCGTAGGATTGCATTCCTCAAAATGAGATGGTCATAGACCGCCCTTACAGTCGCCCTGGTTACTGCCCTTGGGTCCCTCGGTTTCAAAATCTTGATAAAATCTTTATTTGACCAATCTCCCGCAACAAAGCTACAAAGTTGTCACAACACGATGAAGTGTTGTTTGACGATGAAGTCCTCATGGCCAGCTGGGCCCTGAGGGCTTTTTTGGCTTTATAGGAACTTTTTCGGACACCGAAGTCCATGGCGTGCGCGGCGGCACACCATGGACTTTTTTCGTGTCTGAGCAACAGAATTTCGAGTCAACGTGAGGAGTCTCCAATGAAAAAGTTAACCTTCTCTGCAAAGTTAAGTCGCCTGTATAGCCGGCTCCATGATCCGGAATGGCGACGGTATGGAATGCTCATAATTGGGGGGAAGCTGGCGGCGCTTGCCCTGATTCTGCTGGCAATTGGAATATTCAATCCCGGTCTTTTGGGAATGGCATCGCATGCGGCGGAGGATCCGGTTCTCAAAGGCAACGACATCGTCAATCCACTCAATACGGTTTGGACCCTGGTCGCGGCGTTTCTCGTATTTGGAATGCAGGTCGGTTTCACCATGCTCGAAGCGGGTTTCTGCCGTTCGCGGGAAACCGTCAACGTCCTGATGGAATGTATTGTTGACACGTGTTTGTGTGGAATCCTGTTCTTTGCCTGGGGTTTTGCATTCATGTTCAGCCATGGCAATGGCCTGATTGGTTACCACTGGTTCTTCCTTAATGGCGCTCCGGCAACGTATGAGGCGACCGGCGTGGCGTTCCTCGCGTTCTGGCTGTTCCAGTTCGCGTTCGCAGACACCTGTTCGACCATTACTTCAGGCGCAATGATTGGCCGCACCGGCTGGACGGGAGACCTCCTTTACAGCTTTGCGGTGTCGGGTTTCATTTATCCGATCATCGGCCACTGGGCCTGGGGACCGGATGGTTTTCTGGCAACGATGGGAACGGAAGGAAACTTCCTGCCGTCACTGGGAATGGGCTTTCACGATTTTGCCGGCTCGACGGTAGTCCACACCATCGGCGGATTTATCGCCCTTGCCGGCGCCATTGTGCTTGGTCCACGTATCGGGCGGCGGTTCAAGCGGGATGGTGGCGGCCCCATGATGCCTCACGATCTGACGATTGCCGCATCGGGCGGCCTTCTACTCTGGTTTGGCTGGTACGGATTCAATCCCGGAAGCACCCTTTCGGCAATGGATTTCGGAGGTATCGGACGCGTGGCTGCCAATACGACGCTGGCTGCCTGTGCCGCAGGCTTGACCGCAATGATGGCTGCCTATTGGCTCAGCAAGAAATGGGACGTCAGCTACACTGTCAATGGATTCCTGGCGGGTCTGGTTGCCATCACCTGCCCATGTTACTGGGTCAGTCCGGCAGGCGCTATCGCATTAGGAGGAGTAGCCGGATTTATCGTCGTCGGCGGAGTCGAACTTCTGGAATGGCTGCGAATCGACGATCCGATCGGGGCCGTTCCGGTCCATGGAATATGTGGAATCTGGGGCACGATCTCCCTGGGTCTGTTCGCCTCCGGTCAGTATGGTGTAACCGGCCCGATTGCGGCCGACAATTCCGCCCCTCTTACTGGATTGCTTTACGGTGGTGGAACGACGGTGCTCACGGCCCAGATCGTCGGCAGCGCCATCGTGACGGTGTCCACGTTTGTAGTCGCGTTGATTGTCATGTATGCGGTCAATGCCATCGGAATTCTCCGAATCTCTCCCGAAGGTGAACGCTACGGCCTCGACCTTCACGAACACGGAATTTCGGCCTATCCGGAATACGTCATTGCCGTGGCCGCAATGCCAGCCGGCATGGCGGGTCAGCATTCCGAAATGGCTGCCGTGCCACATACGGCATCCAAGCCGGCCCGTTAATCCCCCTTCTGGCCTCCTCTCCGGCCCAGTACGGCGGAGAGGAGGCGCTTCTTCTTTCCCATCACCGCTCGTTGTGATTCCTTATTGATCCCTGTCCGGCCTTGCCGATTTGGCGTTTCCAGAATCGTGCTGTACCATTCGTCTTCTTTTCTTTGAGGGAGACGACCATTGAATTTTCGCCGTCTGATTCAGCCGATGGGGATCCGATTCCTCCTTTTTATGGTGGCCGTATTTGAACTTTTTCAGTTAACCGCATACCTTCCGGCATCGCTGTATTGGCCCTCACACATCATTGCCATCGGGATTGGGCTGCTTTTCTGGCGTTTGATGCTGTTGCTCGCGAAAGTCGATCAATAGGGCGAAGAACTTCGATCGTTGCCGCGCATAATCCGACAATTCTGTATTGACACTTCCGGATGTTTCTTTTATAAATCTTTTACGCGCCACGATGCGGTGCGCGCGTCGACAAAGAAGTCCTCAATTCATTTTGTGAATTCGAGGGCTTTTTATTTTCCGGACAAAGCGGTCTGAAGAGCGGTTTGACAACGACGTCCCGAGGTGAAGAATAGCGTTCTCCCTCGTGGACGATTTTTTTTGGCGCAATCAATCTTGTGACTCGAATCATCCAAGGAGAAGTTTCATGACCAGGATCGCATCATTTACTTTGCTGCTCTTCATCTGCTTCAGCATAGGCACGGGTTTTGTCTATGCCGAAGATCGCGGCCCGGATCCCGGAGGCGGAAAGACAGGCACCGCTGCAGACATTCCTGCAGTAAAAGCCGGCTCCCCCACAGCCGGCGAAATTGCAGACGCAGTTGGTCACAATCGCGTGGCCATCAATACGATGTGGACGTTGATCACCGGGTTTCTCGTCATGTTCATGCAGGCCGGGTTTGCCATGGTGGAAACGGGTCTCACCCGGGCCAAGAACGTGGCACACACCATGGCCATGAACTTCATGATTTACCCTCTCGGCATGCTGGCCTTTTATGTGTGCGGGTTTGCAATCATGTTTGGCGGATTGGGTGGAATTTCAACGATGGGCGGCTATGCCGGACTGAACAAGGAAATTTCAATTACTTTAATGGGCAAATCGTTCGGACTGTTTGGAGGCACCGGCTTCTTTCTAACCGGGACCTCTTACGACGTGGCCGTTTTCACCTTGTTCCTCTTCCAGATGGTATTCATGGATACAACCGCGACAATTCCGACCGGCGCGCTGGCGGAACGCTGGAAGTATTCGTCATTTATGATCTACGGAATCTTTGTGGGTACGATCATGTATCCCGTATATGGAAACTGGGTCTGGGGCGGCGGATGGCTGGCGATGCTCGGTCAAAATTTCGGGCTGGGACATGGACACGTGGATTTTGCCGGCTCTTCCGTCGTGCACATGACTGGCGGAGTCATCGCGCTGTTCGCCTCATGGATGCTGGGAGCGAGAATCGGGAAATACAACAAGGACGGGTCGGCGAACCCGATTCCCGCACACAACATTCCCATGGCCATGATTGGTACATTCATTCTGGCGTTCGGATGGTTCGGGTTTAACCCTGGCTCCACGCTTGCCGGAACCGATTTGCGCATCGGCGTCGTTGCGGTCAATACCATGCTGGCGTCGGCGACTGGAGCTGTGGCCGCAACGTTATGGATGTGGAAGGTGCGCTCGAACAAGCCCGACCCCAGTATGATGTGCAATGGGATGCTGGCGGGACTGGTCGCCATCACAGCGCCGTGCGCATTTGTAACAGCGCCTTCGGCGTGTCTGATTGGCTTGATCGCCGGTGTTCTCGTCATTGAAGCGGCGTTCTTTGTCGAACGGGTTCTCAAGATCGACGATCCGGTGGGTGCTATTGCTGTCCATGGGGTCAACGGAGCCTGGGGAGTCCTCTCCCTCGGACTCTTGGCGGATGGCACCTATGGCGACGGATGGAATGGAGTCCCCGGCACAGTGACGGGCCTCTTTTATGGAAACGCGAAACAGTTCGTTGCTGAGTGTATTGGTGTCGGGGCCAATTTCGTTTATCTCGGCATTATCACCGTCATTGTCTTTAAGCTCATCGACGTGACGATTGGCAACCGTGTTTCCGCGGCGGCTGAAGTCGAAGGTCTCGACATCCCGGAAATGGGGAGCATCGGGTACATCGACGCAAAAGACAAATATGCGGATGGTCCGGCGCAAATGAATGCATAGTTCGAACTGGCGGGATCGGAATCCGATCCCGCCAAAGTTTCAAGCGTCACAGACGCTTCGTGTTTTAATTCGATCATGAGTTTTCCGCTTTGGACCGCTGGTCCGTTTCTCTTCATGCTGCTGTCCATTGCGGTTATCCCAATGTTCTTCGAGAAGTGGTGGGAGAGCAATACCCATAAGCTGCTGCTCAGTCTGGCCGTATCGGTACCGATCCTGGCAGTCGTTATTCCGTCCGACCCTCACCTCCTTTTGGGTTCACTGAAGGATTACTTCTCGTTCATCGTGCTGCTCGGCGCCCTCTTTGTCATTTCCGGCGGCATCTACATCAAAGGCGAAATGGCGGGCACTCCTTTGGTTAACACCGCGTTCCTTGCCATTGGTGCGGTGCTCGCCAACCTGATTGGAACAACGGGCGCCTCCGTTCTGCTGGTCCGTCCATATCTTCGCGCCAATCACGCTAGGCAGCATCAGGCGCATCTGGTGATCTTCTTTATCTTTGTCGTGAGCAACATCGGAGGGGCACTGACACCGCTGGGCGATCCACCTCTGTTTCTCGGATTTCTTCGCGGTGTCCCGTTTCAATGGACACTCACACTGTTTCCGGTGTGGGCGACCGCTGTCGGACTGTTGCTGGTCATTTTCAACTTTTACGACCAGTACGTGTTTCTCAAAGATGACCTCGCCGTGCACGGATTGCTCGCGGAAAAAGTACAAGCAAAGCGTCGGATTCACATTGAAGGCGGGCTCAATTTCCTTTTCCTCGGCGGTGTTGTGGCATCGGCGGTATTGAGTGGCTCGCTCCACTGGCCGCGGGGAGTGCAGGAAGGCATCATGATTCTAATGGCGCTCCTGTCGTGGTACACCACGCCCGAAAAAATCCACCATGCGAATCGCTTTCATCTGGGGGCGATCGCCGAAGTTGCGGCAATTTTTCTTGGAATATTTGTAACCATGATTCCCGCTCTGGAAATATTGAACGCGCGGGCTGCCGTCATGAACCTCCACACGCCCTGGCACTATTTCTGGTTATCCGGGGGGCTTTCCAGTTTCCTCGACAACGCGCCGACGTATCTGACATTCACGGCAATGGCATCCGGTGTGGTGGGAGGTTCAGCAGAAAACCTTAAAGGACTTCTGGGATCCGATCTCGGCCGGCTGCTGCTTCGGGCAATCTCCTGCGGATCCGTCTTTATGGGAGCCAATAGTTATATTGGCAATGGACCAAACTTCATGGTGAAAAGCATTGCAGAGCATCACCACGTCAAGATGCCCTCGTTTGGAGGTTATATGGCCTACTCGATTGCGATTCTCATCCCGCTATTCATCCTGCTCACAGTGATCTTTTTTCGATAAGGGTTCGATCCTGTTAACATCCTGTTTATGACCTCCGCCGGCCACGCCATAGCCAGGCAAAGTGAAGCCAAGTTCAAGAAGGATTTTCCGATCGCTTTCGTCGTGGTTGCAATCTGTACGGCCTGTGCGGTGTTCCTGCGATCTCGTGTTGCAATCACCAACATCGCGATGATCCATCTCCTGGGGACGACTGTTGTTTCGGTTTCATGCCGCCGTTCAGTGGCAATACTCAGCGCCCTTGCCGGAGTGGCGTCGTTTTACTATTTCTCCGTCCCTCCCTGGAACAGCTTTGTTCTCGAAGATAACAGCTATTTCGTGATCCTGATCACGACACTGACGGTATCGCTGGTCATCACTACACTAACCATCAAAATTCGATCTCAGACGGCGCGTGCCCTGGAACGGGAAGAGCGCACTCGTTATCTGTATCAACTGATCCGCAGCTTGTCTTCGGAAACCGATGTGATGGGCGCGGCCCGGACCGCGGCAACGACATTGGGCGAGATTTTCGAAGCCAGAGTATCGATCTTTCTCGTGGACGAGCAGAATTCCCTGGCCGACCGTGTCGATACTGCTGAAGACGCCAACTCACCTGAGATCGAGTCTGAAAAAGCCCAGGCCATCTTGGACGCCAGGGAAAGGATCACGGATATGCTGCGCAACGGACAGCGCATTGACCTTCGCTTCGGCATACCGTTGATTTGTGCCGGTTCCGCCGTGGCTATCCTCTTTCTCACGCCGACTGATCGGGAACGCCTCAATGATCCGGAACAGATGCATTTTCTCGAAGCGCTGTGTGATCAAATCGCGGCAGCTATCGCGCGTGTCCGTCATTCGGCGGCCGTTCAGGAGGCGGAATCGGAAATTCAGGCGGAGCGCACCAGAAATGCACTGCTCAATGCCGTCTCTCACGATATCAAAACGCCATTGGCTTCCATTTACGGCGCCGCAACCACATTACTCGAAGAGGAAGCACGGCTGAATTCAGAATCACGCCATGAACTGGTTCAAAGCATTTCCGACGAAGCGGAGAGGCTCAACAAAGTGGTCAATAACCTCCTGGAAATGACTACCCTGGATGCCGGACTTCAGGCCAGGAAGGAGTGGAGGCCGCTGGAGGAAATTGTGGGAGCGGCATTGACACGATTCGAAGGGCCGCTCCAAAATCGACCGGTCCGGACTCATATTGCCGATGATCTTCCGTGGATCTGTGTCGACGATGTGCTGCTGGAACAAGTGTTCGTGAACATATTGGAAAACGCAATGAAGTACACACCGGCGGGCACTGGAATTGAAATTGATGCCAGCCGAAAAGGTCCCAATGTGATCATCTCGATACGCGACCATGGATCGGGCCTCTTGCCGGGAGATGAATCGCGAGTCTTCGAAAAATTCTTCAGAGGAAAAACCGAGGGCGCCCGGGGAGTTGGGCTTGGTCTGGCGATTTGCAGAGCCATCGTTCATGGACACGGCGGTACCATCGCTGCTGAAAATGCCTCCGGTGGAGGCGCACTATTTCGCATGGAACTACCCATCGGCGGAGTTCCCCCTCACGTGGGATTGATTCCCGAGGCCACTTTGACGTGAATGACAACGCCCCGGAATTCCGATCCGACCTTTTGTTAATCGAAGACGATCCTGAGATTCGTAAGTTTCTGAGGACGACACTTTCGGCTGAAGGCTACCGACTGCAGGAGGCAACGACCGTATCCGAGGGAATAGAACGAGCCACCCGCCGCCCACCCGATGCGATAATTCTGGATCTGGGTTTACCGGACGCCGATGGTACCGAGGTGATCCGCCGCGTGCGCGAATGGAACCGAACACTTCCGATTATCGTCCTTTCGGTTCGGGCACGGGAGCGCGACAAGATTGTGGCACTCGACGCAGGGGCCGATGACTTCGTGAATAAGCCGTTTGCCGTCGGAGAACTACTGGCCCGCCTGCGGGTGGCACTTCGGAGAAACACCGCCATTTCCGAAAATACGCAGAATTCGATTTTTCGAACTGGCGACCTTGAAGTGGATCTTGCCAAACGCCGCGTGACACGTGACGGGAAAGAAGTTCACCTGACACGAACCGAGTACAAACTGCTTCAGATACTGATTCTCCACGCCGACATGGTACTGACTCACAGTCAGCTCCTTAACGAAGTGTGGGGACCCAACAACGAAGACCAATCGCATTATGTCCGGGTCTACATGGGCCAGCTTCGGCTCAAACTGGAGGTGGATCCCGCACGTCCACGATATCTTCGTACCGAACCCGGCGTCGGTTACCGTTTGAATACCCGATAATATTTCGGGAGCGCAATCGTTCGAACAGGAGGAGGCTGGTGAGAATTCGAATTCACATCATGGCAGTGCTTCTGCTTGCGATTTCCCTGACAGCAGACGCGGCCGATCTTTCCACGCTTAAAGCGCAGATTCAACGCGTCATCCCTCAGGCGCGAGGGGATGTTGGAGTGGCAATCCGGCATCTGGAATCCGGCACCGAACTTCTTGTCAATGCGGACAAGCGATATCCCATGGCCAGCACTTTCAAGCTACCGCTGCTGGTGGAGTTGTTTTATCAAAATGCCGCAGGAACACTTTCGCTCGATGAACGAATCGAGCTTCAACCCAGCGACCTGCACATCGGCAGCGGAATGATTATTGCGGAATTCGACCCGCCCGGCGTACAGCTGAACATTCTCAACCTGATCAATCTGACCATGCGCATCTCCGACAATTCTGCCGCCGATATTCTTCTCAACCGTGTGGGTAAAGACAACGTCAACGCACGGATGAAAGCGCTGGGACTGGATTCGATTCGAGTTGACCGAAACACCCTGGAATTGATTCTCGACCAGTCCGGACTCGACTACGAAAAGTACGGCGCGTTGCCCGCGCGTGAAGTCCGAAAATTACTGGATGCCATTGATCCGGTGACCGCTGCCAAAGCCAATGATAAATTCAACAAGTCCGATAAAGACGTCGCCACTCCGCACGATATGAATCACATCCTGGAAAAACTCTATAACGGTGACATTGTGGACCGGGCCTCTTCCGATCAGATCATCGAAATCATGAAGGAATGCCAGACGGGGACGGCGCGAATTCCCGGATTATTGCCGAAGGACGCCGTAGTCGCGCATAAGTCCGGCAGCATCGGTGGATCCGTCAACGACACGGGAATCGTTTTCCTGCCGTATAATGCCGGGCATCTGGCAATTACCGTTTTGATGAGAGATGCCAAAGCCTCTACTGCCGATCGTGAACGGGTGATCGCGGAAATCACACGGTATGCTTACGACTACTTCATCTCGAGCGGCACTAACGTCACACAGTCGGGTAAGTGAATCGCAAACCATCATGCGAAAGATCGATTCCATCGACGTCAAACAGTGATAATGGAAAAATGAAACTGGAAGGCAACGCGATCGAACACAATCCCTGGACGACGCTCACTTCGAAACTCCAATACGACAACAATTGGATCACGGTGACCGAGCATCAGGTTCTCAACGCCGCAAAGTCTCCGGGCATTTACGGCACGGTACACTTCAAGAACATTGCGATTGGAATCATACCAATCGATACGGACGGCTACACCTGGATTGTCGGGCAATATCGCTATCCGCTTAATTCCTACTCCTGGGAAATACCAGAAGGCGGCGGCAAACTTTCCATCCCGCCACTGGAATCGGCCCGGCGCGAACTCAAGGAAGAAACCGGAATCGAGGCAAGGCACTGGGAACAGATCATCCACCTTCATCTTTCAAATTCCGTTACCGATGAACAAGCGCTGGCATACCTTGCGACGGAACTCACAATTGGCGAAGCCGAACCCGACGAGGATGAAGTGTTGACGATTCGCCGAGTACATTTCCGCGAAGTGGTTGAAATGGTCGAACGCAGCGAAATCACGGACTCCCTTTCGGTGGCCGCAATCCTGAAAGCAGAGAAAATCCTGCGAAATCGGAACATCTTGTAGGCGGAAAGGGATACAGTTACAACCGGTCAGCAAAATCGCATGTTTTTCAATCGCTCCAGGAGAAAATCTCGTATGTCCGATCAAACCAGAAAGTGGATTCATCCGGGCCTGATTATGGCCCTTGGCATTCTGATTTCAGCATCACCGCTGATGGCTCAGCGTGGCGCACCAGCCGGTGCGCGCGGTGGAAATGGCCAAGCCGCTCCCAGGGGAAACAATGACGGAAGTAACGCACCGCGCGGCAGAGGAAGCGATCAGTCCGACGCACGAAAGCAGATTCAACAAGCACAAAAGGCCGCGATTGAGAAGGCCAATGAGAAGTTGAAAACTGATATAGCGTTTGCCAATCTCGAAGCCCAGTCTTCCAGTGACGCAACCTCGAAAACCCTCGTAAAGAACGCCATCGAATCGGCTCAGCGCGAACATAAGATTGCCGTCGACAAGGCACGGGCGACGGCGAAAGCCGCCTTGGCCGCACTCAATAGTCACTGAGGCTTTCCCACTCCAATCCCTCTGTCAACGGGGCATTGACATACTTGACTGACAGCGGACTGTAGGCGCGGTCTATGACCGCGCACG
>JBGPBY010000005.1:0-37118 GCA_041481485.1 Terriglobia bacterium | reverse complement strand
GTCGTCAGCACCGTGCCGCCAAACAATCCCGCCGTGTGAGTCTGGCCTTTGTCCTTTACGGGGAAAATGAAGGCGAGCGAACCTGGCGTGTGTCCCGGAATCTCGATCGGCGTGATAGTGAGATCGCCGAATTTGAACGGCTGCCCTTCAGCAAGCACTACATCTTTGGCCGGTTTCGCTCCTCCTCCTGCTCCTCCTCGAGCCGGGGCGTTGATCAAATCCCAATCGGCGGCGGTGGCTGCAATCTTCGTCCCGTACTTATCCTGGAAATATTTTGCGCCGCCGAAATGATCCGCGTGACCGTGGCCCAACAGAATGTATTTGACCCTGGCGGGATCGAGCCCCATTTTTTGCAACTGTGGAACCAGCACCGGTTCGGCCTTGTCTTCGAATCCGGCGTCCAGCAGCACGATCCCTTCGGACGACGTCACCGCATAAACTGTCGTCTCCGAATTCCCGACGGCGTACACATTGTCGAAAAGTCTCACCGCATCCAGATCCGGAGCATTGTTGTTTTGTGCGCGCGCATTCCCTGCTACGCAGAAAAAATTGTTCGGATTCGCGAGAAACGAATCGTCAGCCGCAAGCTTTTTTGCCGCATTGATGTGCGCAAGCGACTGTCCGTTATCCGGCCGCGGCGCTTGAGGCGCACCGCGTTGTGCATAGAGCGAAACGGCGGTCGAAAGTATCAGACACTGAAGTCCAATAATGAAAGTCCTGGTCACAAGCCCTCCTTCAGCATCATCTGTATCCCACAATCAGCCAGCCGCGGTTCGACGAGCCGTCGCCGAGTTTCTGAGGGTCGGCGGCGCCGGCGTTTCTCACCACGAGCGCGTAGCGTCCCGGCGAACGCAGCAAACTTTCGTCGACCTGCGCCTGCAGTTCATTGGCATTGACGAATCGTGTCGGAACCGGAATGTTGTTGAAGTAAACCACCGATCGCTGGAAATAGCCAATGCCGGTGACTTTGATTTGCAGCGTTGGACTGCCTTCCTTAACCACGGTCTTCGAGAAGTCCGGATCGGGATAGTCGCGACGGCCAGAGTCAATCGTTTCGATGGTCGGTTGCGGACGTCCGACGCCGCCACCTCGTCCGCCTGCCCCACGCGCGCCGCGCTGGCCGCGAAGCATATTAGCCCAATCCAGATCATCAACCACCGGAATGGTGATCGGCCCTTCGCCACCGAACGGACTCCAATACCACGGTTGAAATCCTCTTGGTTGTACTTTCCCGTCTGCTATGACGAAAGCAATCTTCTGAAGATTGGCAATATTCACCAGGGGGTCTTCATCAACGATCAGCAAGTCTGCGAGTTTCGCGACTTCGATCGTGCCGACTTCCTTATCCACGTGCATTGTTTCAGCCGGCCATTTTGTCGCGGCCTGAAGAATCTGCATCGCAGGCAGTTTCATATCTTCGCTGAAGACCTGAATTTCGTGATGAACTCCGAGCCCCGGTAAAGAAAAGTTTCCGCCGTCTGTGCCGATCAACACGCGTCCACCCGCTTCTACCAACAGGCGATGGAACCGCAGAGCGTTTTGATATCCCTTCGAAGCGACGGCAAGCGCGTTCGGCCGAGCGTTTGGCGGATCCACGTAGTTGGCAATTAGCGCTTGAGCGCGAGCCTGCGGGTAGTACGCCATGAGGGCCGGATCGGAAAACATGCGGCGAGCCTGCAATTCGAACCTGCTCCAGCCGGTGGGGAGTCCAGGAGCCTTTTGAATGAAAGCAGGGACAAGCGCCGTCTTTCTTTCCACCAGAATTCGGATGAGGTCTTTTGCTTTTGCCTCATCCATTTCGGCCCACTGCTGAAGCTCGTCCGCGCCCTCGCCTGCGGAAGTCACGGCAGCGGCTGCTCCATTGGATCGCGGAATGAATCCCGCCCCCATTGCCGCAGCCTCCCGAACTCCGATGTCCCCTCGGGCGCCTCCGGCGCGAATCCCAACTGGCTTGCCTGCTGCATTTGCCGTTTCGACGGCAGCCCTGAATATTTCCTGCGCGACAGCCCCGTTTTGAAACGAGATGCCGGATGCTCCCAGGGCCAAAAGCCGCTTCACCCATTCATGCGCTTCGTCCGGCCCGTTCAGCACATGGGGAGATTGAAAAGGAGATTCCAAACCAGTCCGGTTGCCGCCGCCTGGCACGGCGGCGCCGGTGCCAACAAAGTGGACTGGCCAATCGAATGGACGTGGGCCACGGATTTTGCCGCGTTTGACACCTTCGGCATACGCGACCCCGACTTCACCCATATCGCCGATGCCGATGAAGGACGTGACGCCGTTGTTGAGCAGAAGCTCGCCTTGATTCCAGACGAAGTTGTCGAGCGCATCCCAGAGGCCGGGAAGAATGAATTTGCCGTCCGCGTTGATGACTTGCGCGCCGGGCTGGAAGTTCTGGCCCTTCCGTCCGATACCCGTAATGCGATTGCCTTGAATCACAATCTGAACATCACGAACGGGGGGGCCGCCATTTCCGTCGATTAACACACCCCCATCAATGATCACGACGGCAGGTTGAAGCGCTTGAGAGAAGGCAGCGTGAAACCACGGCGCGACGGCGAAGAGCACCGCTGCACACAGAATGTGCCCTTTGAGAAATCTCCGCATCCTAAAAACTGAAGCGAAGCACGGCCTGAACCCTTCGATAACCCGTCTTCGCGCCGATAGTCGAAAAACCTGTAGCGTTTAAAATCTGGCCGAAACTGGTGTTCAATGCGTTAGTCGCTGCCGAGGGCGCCAGGCTCAATTGCGGAGTATTCGGAACCGAATGATTGAGAACGTTGCTGGCATCGATTCGTAACTGGACGCTCTTCGATTCTTGAATGCGGAATGATTTGGCCACATTCATGTCGAAGGTCGGGACAGTTACTCCGCGCAGCACACGCCTTCCCAGAGTGCCCTGTTTGCCCGGCAGCGGGTTTACGAGTAGAGGCTGTCCGGTCGTCGCATCGTATACAGCCGCGAGATTGCAATTGGCCGCGAGGCTTGCCGCCACGATGCTCGTGTTCACGCACTGCGGATCTTTGGCGATTCGCAATTCGCCGGCCGGGAAATAATTTCCGCCGGTGTATGTGCCGGCATCTTGTCCCCAGCGCACGTCGGCTTTATCAAGCGGAAATGGGCCAACGATATCCGGTACGCCGTTGCCATATAACATATTGGCCGCCTGAATATCCAATGCCGGTCCGCTCACGAGATTGAAAATCCAGCCGAGCTTCCAACCTTCAGTTACGCGAGCAAGCGGCCCCGACGAGTTTCCGAGCAGCAATTTGTTCGGTCCAATGGGCAGCTCGAACGTGCCGTTCGTTTTTAAGATATGAGTGCGATCGTCTCCGGTCAGCGTGTAGTCGAGGTTGCGATTCAGCGGATCGGTCAATCCAACATAGTTCCCGGATTGCCCGCCGTTTGAGGGACCTGTGCAGCAATTCTGGATTCCAAGATTCTTGCTCCACGTGTAGGTCGCCTGGAAGCCGACACCGTGTACAGGCTTCATGCTGAGTTCCGCCTGCAGCGAATGATAATTGTTGCTGCCCAGATTGGTGTTATAGGTAACGGTGCTGAACTGTGGATTGGCGACAACAAAATTCTCCGGAAATCCGTTGCAGCGGAGCACGCTTCCCGACTGACCGACGACGGAAGAGTTCGCGCTGCACGCACTGGTGGAAAGCGTGTTCAGAGAGTTTGCCAAACCCGCGTAATTGCCGTTGGCCAGATTATTGGCGAAGGTCGTACTGGCTCGCATCTGCGCGCCTGCGTTCGTACCGTTGAACACCTGCCCGCCGACGGTCTGGCCTTTGAAAATGTTGTTCAAAAGGTCGGACTCGCCGCCCGCCCGCACAAGGTCAAAAGCGTCTTTCAAGCCGTTGCTGCGGAAGTTTGGAATGTTGAGATTGAAAAGCGTGCCGTAGAACTGCTTTCGCGCCAGAGTGCCAACATAGCGCACGTCCAGAGTAAAGTTAGATGACAGAGACCGCGTAACGGAGAGAGTGAGATTCTGAACATAGGGCGTCACCAGATTCGGATCGAAAACCGTCAGCGCCTGGCTGCGCGTGAGCGGAATGGGCTGCAAAGGACGATCGGGAGACACCGGGATGAACACGGGAATCAGCGACGAACCCGAAGCCTGCAAGCTTGCGAGATCCAAATATGCAGGCCTGCCGGCATTATCCGCCAGTGTTCCGCTCCAGCTCGTAGTTGCCGGTTCAGGCACGGCGGCTGCGCCCAGCGTTGTCCGAGTCTGATAGGTGACCTGGTATCCACCGCGTACGGCAGTCTTGCCCTCGCCGAACCAGGGAGGCTGCCATGCAAACCCTACCGCCGGCCCGACATTATTCCAATCCTTCGGGAAAAGGGTTCTGCCGGGATGCGGCGAATTTGGACCGATGAATTCGAAACTTGTCAGATCTCCGCGCTGGCCGGGAGCCATCCAGTCGTTAAATGATCGTCCAGAATACCCGAAGGCCGCGCCACTGCCACCAACGAGGCCCGCAGTCACCCCGTTCACTTCCCACGGAACTCCGTAGTAATCGAAACGCGCGCCGAGGTTGAGCGTCAGATTTGTGAGAACTTTCCAATCGTCTTTCGCAAAGAAACTGAACTCGTTCTGCCGTGTCGTCCGCTGCCGATAGGACGAACTTTTGATATCCAGCCATTTCAGGTCTTGCGATGAATTCTGGTAGAAGTTTTGTGTAACGTTGCCAATGGACCCGGAGAGGAAACTCAGCAATTGGCGCATCGCGATAACATTGCCAGTTGTCGCGGTGCCGGTCAGCACTGTGGAAACGCCCGTCATGTACTGCGTGGTGCTGGCGATGCCTGAGACCTGGGCAAACAGCGTGTCTGTCTCGGTCCGTCCCGTCGCTATCGGATTGGCATTTGAACCTTCGCCGAGGTCCGAAGTGGTTGCACTGTTACGTCGAACTTCGCCTCCGAATTTGAATGAGTGCTTTCCTTTGGTCCAGCTCAATGTATCGCCATACGTCCAGAAAGGTGCTGAGTTACGAGAGGGAGTAAAGTAGTTGAATACGGTGTTCTGAAACGGCATCGTGCTGGTCGCGCCGAGAGCCGTGCCGGAACCGATTCGGGGAAGAACGGAATAGCCGTTCACATTAAAGAAGAAGTCTTTCAGACTGTCGCTCGTTTGAGGCACCGATTCATTCGCGGTGCGGCGCAGTCCCACTCTCGCCTCGTTGACCATGTTCGGCGTTAAGGTCGAAGTGAAGTTTGTCGTGAAAACGTGCGGACGCCGATACGCTTTCGACGCTGGAGCGCTGTTCGGATACGCCGGCAGTCCCAACTGAACGTTCTGTCCTTCGCTATATGTATATTCGTATGTGTAACCGAAGGCCGCCTTGTGCCGCGCGTTGAAGTTGTGATCGATCTTTCCGTTGATCTGACGCCGATTCAGCTGGTCCGTCCCCTGAAAAGACACGCCTCCCAGATCGCCATTCCCGCGAACTCTGCGAACCCACGTGAAGCCCGCGGTATTCAAGCCATCGCCCACATCCCAGCGATTCGGGACAGGCATGAAGTTCGGATTCACGAGTTTTTTGACGTATCCGGTCGAATCGAAATCGGTACGGTTCGGATCCCACGGCGCGCCGTGCGTCACGAGGGCAGCAATGTTGGAACAATCCGCGTTGGCCGATGGCAAGTTCGCCGGCAGCGGTCCGAACACGCTGGCGTAACGTAGTGGACCGAGATTCGAAACCGGATTCCCGGCCGCGTCAACAGACCGCGCCTGAGTGGAGCTGTTCGGAATCGCGGCATTGCCGTTTATGACGTTGTCGAAGAACCGGAATACGCCGTTGCGCGCGCACGGACTCAGTACCGTGGATAAGACGTTGGTACGCTGCCAGTCCAGCACCTGGTCCCACAGCACGAAGAAGAATGTCTTATTCTTCTTAATCGGGCCTCCGTAGCTAAGCGTGTATTGATGCGTGTTGAACCAGCCGGGCTGAGCGCTGGGAGGAATTCCAGTGCTGTTCTCTTGCCATGTTTTCGAGTTCAACGCGGAGTTCTGGAGAGTCCATACGGCGCTGCCTCGATATTTATTGGTTCCCGAACGGGTGAGGACCTGCATCTGGGCGTTTCCTCGTCCCATCTCCGCATCCACGGGTGAAATGATCACGCGCAGTTCTCCAACCATGTCGGGACTCAAAACCGTGGCCGCCTGAAAGCCGGCCAGGTTTGAGTTTGCAGACGCGCTGTTGTTGATTCCATCGCGCGTCACATTGACGCTGCCCATTACGTTCAGGCCGCTAATCGAAGTTTCGTAGCTCGCTTCCGAGCGCGCCTGCCCGGCAGTGCCGCTGAATCCCGACACGATACCCGGCTGGGTCGAAAAAAGATCCATTGCGTTGTTGCCGATAGTGGGAAGTTCGCGAACCCGCTGCTCGTTCAGCACTCCCGCAACGGATGCACTGGAAGTCGAAATTAATGTATCGGCGGCGGTGACTTCCACCGACTGCTGCCCTCCCGCGGGTCTCATTACAAAGTTCAAGCGAAGCTGCTGGCCGTTGCCGATCTCGATATTGATTTTCGTTTCGGTCCGGAAGGAAGCAAACTCGGCGGTGACCTTGTATTGCCCCGGCAGAAGATTGGGAAAGCTATACGCCCCGGTGTCATTAGTTAAGGAAGTCGCAGCGACGCCCGTGTCGACGTTGGTGGCAGTAACCGTCACGCCGGGCAGAACCGCCTGCGTGACGTCGGCGATCGTTCCGCCGATCGAGCCGTTCGTGGACTGGCCATTAAGCTGTGAAAAACATAGCGAAAACGCCAGCACCAGTATTCCGCGTACATGGAAATGCTTCATTGAACTTCCTTTTTTTAATTAGCGGTATTCAAAATTAATGGCACGACATTTCAGATTGCTGAATCTCGTGTGGCGGGCCTAGCGAAACGATTGGTTCCCCACGGGCCACTTCCAACCGTCCGCCGGACGCGTAATCGTTTTCATAAGCAGACGGAAATCCTCTGGATTTCGTCCTGGAGTTCCCGTGACCACGACTTTGTCTCCAGCCTTCAGTGTGGTGGCGTTTACGTTTTGCGTGGTGAGCTGGGCGGCGGCGCCCCACTCGACGACCCAGCGCACGGGGTTCCCCTCTTTGTCCTTCAGCTTTTCATCCTCGATTTGTACGTAGGAGTGCGGGTTCTGAATCTTGAACGACTTCATCGTCCCTTTAATCTCCACTGGCTGCGCATCTTCGTTGTATGTCGCAGCGAAGGAGTGATGAGCAAGCAAAGGCATCGTGGCCAGCAGAATCGCCAAAGCCCCGACCAGCGAGAGGGTAGTGAGTTTCATAAATCTCCTATTTCTTCTTGAGGCTGTTGTAGACAGCTTCAACGAACATATCCGTCGTCCAGGCGCCGGTGTTCGCGCCATAACGTGTGTCGTAATCCGCCGTAATGCGTGCAGCCTTCACCTGCTGCAACGAAGCACCGTCCGCGATCATCGCTTTCACACGATCGCGGATGATCGCAACCATGTCGCGGTATTCCACAACCTCGTGCTCATCGCACAGATAGCCGCGGCCGGGAACAACTAACGTTCCGCCCTCGCCGGAGTGTTCGAAAACCGTGCGCGCCAGGATCGCATTCAGCGCGTTGATCTCACCCTGAACGCTGCCGCCATTCGTGATGTCGATGAACGGGTACTGTGTCGTCGTGAATACATCGCCGGTCGCGATCACATCCGCGCGACGGAAGTGCACAAAGCTGTCGCCGTCTGTGATGGCGTTAGGCGTGTGGAAGAGCTCTACGCTATCGCCATTGTGGAACTTGCGCAGGCGATCGCCGATATACGTATCGATCGGCCAGGATCCCGCAGGGGTCGCAGGCGTGCCGGACGAGCCGTTCATGCGGGGCACGACGTTCTCATGAGAAAGGATCGAAGCCGTCGAACCTGCGCCCGGCGCCGCCAGTGCGAGGAAAGTTCCCAGGACGCTGGGATCGGAGCCCGCATTCTTCAACTTCTCATTGCCACTCGTATGGGCCGGAAGAAAACTCGTATTGGCTATCATGCGAATCGGTTTGGTCGAGAGCTGTTTGATTGCGGCAAGAATCTTGTCCGTCAGTTGTCCGCCGCCCGTATCGACGACGAACGCGCCGTCATCACCCGTCTGCACCACGACATTGCCCGCGTCGCCCACGAGCATGTAAACGTTCCCACGTACCTGGAGCACGTGAATCTCTCCATTCTTCGGGTCCGGATCGACCGCACGGCTCGTCAGCGAAGGCCCTGCAGCGGGTAGTGTTTTTGCTTTGGCTTCCGCGAGTGTCGCTGTCTTCAGCTTTGCCTCGAATTCGCCATACATGGTTTCTGCTCCGCCGAGGATGCCCAGCAGCGGCAGCTTGTACTTGTTTGCGTGTTCCTCGAGGAACGGATGTTTGCCGAACAGGTAATTGGGAACCTGATCTGGAGCGCGCCCTGTCACCTGTTCGCTGTCGTCGCAAGGGAAAAGCCAGCCGCCGGGATCGGTCGGTTGACGATAGAAATCCGTCGTCTTGACGGACGGTTCCGTCAAAAAAACAGGATCGTTGATCACCGAGGTGTAGGTGATGTGATCGCCATGACGCGTGAAAAACTCCACGAGGGTCGCCTGGTCACTCTCCGGCAATCCATTGCGGCGCAGCCAGCCTTGTTTGAGGTGCGACGTTTCAACGCGAAGCGAATTCCCCACAAACGTTCCTGTCGAGAATCCCATCCATGTGTGCGGTGCATAAGCAGGCGGGTGCGGGCGTCCGTCCATCCAGAACACGCGATGCCCTTCGAACGTTTGGGAATACCAGTGAATGGCGATCAAAGTCTGCAGCCTGGGGTCGCGCTCCTCCCAAACGCGGGTGTTGCCGATCGAGCGAACCGAGTATGGCGCCACGTATCCGTCGCATTGATGGAAGCGCGACGTCAAACGCGAGGGATCGTAGGACAACGCCCACAGCCTGGCCGCTTCATTAATGGGAAAACCGCCGTAGTCCACGAGTTCAGGACCGGCGCCGCGTTCCATGTTGTCCTCCTGCATGTTGCCGGTCCACATACCCGAGAAATCGATTGTTGCTGCAGGCCCTGAAGCGGCTCCGGGACCGCCGCGTCCTCCGGGCGGTCCCTGGGCAATGAGCAAAGTGACGCTGAACAACAGCGGAAGTGTGCGAAGAAGTTTCATGGCAGCTCTCTTACTTTGCGCACGGGCGCAGGTTCCAGCCCGTCGCATCCGCCTGTTTCTTGAAGTGAACGCTATACCAATACGGCTGCGACAGGTACTGGGGGTCGACGACCTCCACCGTTACGACCAGGAGTGGGTCGCCGCCGGGTACCTGAAGGAGATCGTAATACTCGGTGAACGTGGCGTTCGCGCCATACGGCACGCCATTGCGCATCAGATAACCTGGCCTTGCTTTCGTCGTCACAACTTTGAGCGAGGCTCCTGATGCTCCACCTCTTCCGATCGAGAAGCCGCTCAGTGCTGCCGTTGGCCGATCCCACGTTGCGACGGAAACGCCCTGCCACTCATTGGTTTGCGCGCGCGGCTGGCCGAAGGCCAGAAGATGCGTTTGTGCTCCCGCCTCCGTTTCGATCTTCAGCGTGTCGTCCGCATCCCAAGTGATGTGCAGGCGTCCGGCCAAGTGCATGACACCGCCAACGCCATATGCTTTGCACGCATCATCCGAAGCTGCGTCTTTTTCCGGATCCCACGCCGCTGCGCCCCTTCGGCCTTCTGCGCTGACGGGTATGCCGCCGACATCGCCCTTTGGGGCTGCCGCCATGCGATAGCGTCAGTCTTCAGTGACCTGTCCAACCCAATATCCCGTGAGATCGAACGGCGCATTACCGCGTCCCGCGGCTGCAGGCCGAAAACCGGCGGGTGGACCCTGCCCCCATACCGAACCGGTGAAGATCGCCAGACTGCAGGCAAGTATCAGAAAGAGTGCGTGTTTCAATTGCCCTCCGCATTCGTTACGTTTAAAGAGTCGCCGCAACCAGCGCTTTCATTTGCCGGCTCCCTTGCCGCCGGCCTCGTCTCTCACGAGTAGATTGAATTTGTATTCTTCGGTGGGGACACAATAGATCTGTTCATCCCAGCGCGAAGACTTCGCGCGATCGAGACGAAAAAGCTTGGTATCGCTCACCCATGGACGCGTGTACATTTCCGGATCGGTGATCGTCATCGTCAATTCCAAAGTGTCGGCATCGATACGGCGATAGCGTTCCTGCAACTTCATGTTTTCGCTGTGCGGATAACCGAACTTGTCGAGCCATGTCCGATCGTCGAATCCCATGCTGTCCACAACAAACACGTCGCCTTCCCACTTGCCGACGGAAGTGCCATTCCATGTAGGTTCCACGGTGTCCGCTGCCGAAAGCTGCCGGTCGATGAAGACCTCGCGCCAGTCGTGATGCCATTCAAAGAATTGAATCATCCGGCCGGGCACTTGCACGATCTCCATCGTTTGATGCGGTGTGATGACTTCCGTGTTCAACAGCCGGGGAATACCGAGCGGATCGCAGGTCCCCATTGGATCGTTGCCAATAGCCGGAGGAACGGCGCGCGGGCCATAGCCTGGCTTATTGGCATCAAACTTCGCCTTGCCCTCGGGAGTGAAAGGAGCCTCGGCCGTTCCCGCTGTATTTCCTTGTCCGGAGAACACATTGCTGAACGTTTGAAATCGGCTCGTGCGATTCCAATGCCCGGACAGATCGTGCGGATCGAACTTCTGCTGCGCGGCCTGAGGCGCCAGCAGTATCAGAAAAGCCAGCCAGCGCATTACTGCCTCGCTCCTCTTGCCGCGGGCGCGGGCGCCGCGTTCGGTCCTCCTCCGAGCGGCCACGACTTGCCGTTAAGAGTCAGTTCCTTTGCAAGGCACGCCTTTGCGCCCGCAACTCTCGAAGGGTTGCAGACGAGGATGATGTGGTCTTTTGGCTTTACTGTGGTGCGGCTCCAGCCCACATTCAGGTTCCTCAGCATCAATGGCGTGGAAAGCAGCTCTGCCGCCCAGTGTGCGACGGTTCCATCCTTATCTTTCACGTCGAAGTAAATCTGCGGGTGAGGATTCCGGTAATCCCACTCCGTAACGATCCCGTCGAGCGTGATCGTCTTGTCCAACTGATAAGAGATACTGCTGCCATGATGCGCAAACGCAGTCATGCTGAAGATCAGAACCAGTGGTGCGAAAAATCGGTATGCCATGGGCCGGCACTATATGAAGCACGTTCGAGAACGGGAAATCGATTGTTTCAATAGAAGGTATTCAGCGGGCCGATACAAGCTATGCCTGATTTGCAAATGCTTTCAACGTGCGTCTTAACCATAACAGTCCTGGATCGGCATTGCGAAATGCGTGCCATTGCATGGCCTCTTCGATCCGGGGCAGCGGCTTCGGCAGCCGTACAATTTTCAGCGGCATCTGGCGCGCATAAAACTCCGCAAGCCGCCGCTGGATCGTTGCGATGCGCGTTGTTCCGAGAATCAGGTGGGGAAGCAGCGTGAAGCCCGTTGTTACGACCTCGATTCGCCGCTTCTGTCCGAGGCGTCCAAGAAACTCCTCTTCCAACGACGGCACCTCCTGCTGCTCTCCGAAGCGGACAGCAACGTGACTCAAGCTTAAGTACTCGCGCAATGACAGCGACTTGCCGATGAGCTTATTTTGGGCACAGGCAATGCACACAAATTCGTCCTGGAACAGCACTTCGAATGGATGGTCCTTCGCGAGGATTTGCCGCGGCACGATCGAAAGGTCCGCATCGCCTTGTTCCAGAGCATCTGTTCGCAATGGCAAGATTTGCAGAGTAATCCCCGGCGCACTGCGTTGGATCTGCGGCAAAGCGCGAGTCATCAGCACAATGGCGATGTAATCGGACATGACGATGCGGAATTTGCGCTCTGACGACTCCGGTGAAAACACCGGTGTGCGCCTGATGACGGCTTCGGCGTGCTGCAAGAGCTCGCGCACCGGTTGTGCCAGCTCTTCGGCGAGCGGCGTCAACACCATCCTTCGCCCGACATGTACCAGCAAGTCGTCCTTGAAGTATTCGCGAAGCCGCGACAGCGCGCCGCTTGTAGCGGATTGGCTGAGATGAATCCGCTCTCCTGCACGAGTCACATTTTTCTCGACGAAGAGAGCGTCCAATACCATCAGGAGATTTAGATCGAGTCCGCCAAGGTGCATGGTTCTTTATCCAGGGTGAGGAGGGATACTACATCACCCGGCAGAGTGGCGTCACTCCACCTTGTAGAACCGGATCACAACCTCGTTGGGATAGCGCTCGCCGACACCGATGAACAAGCTCTTCGTTAGCCATTGAAGGCTGGCCGCAGACGTTTCGAATTTCGGCTGTGTGCGAAAGTACACCAGGTTCGGATCGACAGTCTGTCCGGCAAGCAGCTTCTGCATGACGTCGGGTGCAGCTGTGCGGATACCGGCGTTCTGCACGTAGATGAGTTCATTCTTGTCCGTTTGGATCGTGTAGCGCGTGTCGAGCTCGGTGAAGCCGTCCGCCTGAATCGTTTGCCAGTCGGCGCCGCCTGCGGTAACGGCGCCGTTCAACTGCGGGCCCTTTACCGTGCCCCCTTCGATGGGAACGATGCGTCGCCGCCCGTGCGTGACCTGGCCGACTTCGATCGGATTGCCCACGCGTGCACGCAATTCGAACACGAAGGTGAGGCGCGGCGGCGCGGGGGCCGCAGCGGGACTCGATTGCTGACCGGACATGACAATAGCTGATGCCAGGCAGCAGAGTGCGACAAGAAAGCCTGTTTTCTTCATGTCACGAATTGTAACGCGCAAGGAGGCTTCTATTTCGTATGTTTGCTAAAGAATGCAAATACATCCGGCATCGCGCCCGCGATGATCGAGCCGTGATCCAGTCCAGGCATTATTTTGATCTCGCACTGGAAATTCAGCGCCTTGAGTTGATCGGCCAGTGCCTGCGAACCGGCTGGCCGAACGGTCGTGTCGGCTTCTCCCTGCATGATGAGCAACGGGACGTTTTTGAGTTTCGACTGCGCGGTCCATTCGAAGCCGAATGCCGCCGGCGCCAGTGGAGCAACCGCGGCCCACTTATCGGCGTACTTTTCGCCCATGTACAGTGCGCCGCCCCCGCCAAGCGAGTGGCCCATCAGGTAAATGCGGCGATCATCCACATTGAATTCCTTGCGCACCATCTCCAGGACGTACAACGCATCTTTCTCGCTGAGTTCGGCGACCTTTGCCGGGTCGGTTTCTGCTGTTCCTCCGATCGGGGCGCCGCCCCTGCCTCCACGTCCAGCAGCAGGCGCTGCCGCCGGACCTGCGACTGGCGCCGGTGCGGGTCCCCGTGGGGCGGCGCCGCGTCCGCCGAAGGGCATGCCGAAGGAACCGCTGGGGCTGTAGCCCATCGCACCGACGAGAATGTATCCGCCCGCTTCGGCCGCATCAACGGCAGCGGTGCGCATGAAGGTACCGTGGTTGCCGCTAAACCCGTGCAGTGCGAGAACGAGCGGAGCCTTCTTATCTCTGGTGACCTTCGATGAAACGAACACCGCATAAGGAAGGTTCTCGCCGGTATCTTTGAATCCATATTCGCGCAGCTCCACGCGATCGTCGACGGGATCGCCTCCAGTGCGCCGGCTCTGCCCCGCCGTCTTGCTCAAAGGTGCACTCGTCACCCTGGAAACTCCGGGAGCCAGCCGCTGATCCGCCGGCGCAGTCTGGGCTGTCAAGTGTCCCGCCTGCAGGCAGGAGCATAGAAGTAGAGCAATCGTCGTTCGTTCAAATCGCATCGTGAATCTCCTTCCGAGTGGAGTTACTGTAGGCGCGGTCTATGACCGCGCACATTTTCTCAGGTTGTCATTCCTTCAATCACTTCACAAGCTTGTGAAACCGCGCGCGGTCATAGTTGGCCACCCCTGGAAAAGACCCTCACGAGTCAAACCGGTGGGCGGTCATAGACCGCCCCTACAGTGGGACGTCCCCAACTGTAGGGGCGCTCTATGAGCGCCCACAATCTCTGAAATCATCGAATGCCGGCCTAGGGAATCCAATGATGTCGAGCCATGAATCGCAGCGCCTGTTCAGGCCACTCCTTAATCGCGTCGTCGTTCAGATTCGCCCCCATCCCAAATCCGTGAGGACCGTTCTCCAGAATGTGCATTTCAACGGGTACCCCAGCCATGAGACACGCCTCGTAAAACAGCAGCGAATTCTTCACCGGCACCAGACGATCGTTTGAGCCCTGGACAATGAACACCGGCGAGGTATCTCGAGTGACGTGCTTTTGGGGCGACAAGGGGTCGTACAACGCCGGGTTGTCCTGTGTGAGATTCGTTCGTGATCCCTTATGCGTGACCGCATCGTCCGACAGATCAATTACCGGATAGAGGAGCAGCTCAAATGCAGGCTTGGCGCTCAACCCGTCGGTCGCATCCGCGACGTATGGGGCCTCCGGGAGAAGCTTGTTGTCATAGAGCGTCGCCAGCATGGCGGCCAGGTGCCCGCCAGCGGATCCTCCCAGAACACCGACCTTCGTGGGATCAACGCGATACTCCTCGGCTCGCGCTCGAATGAGGCGCAGCGCGCGCTGGGCGTCTAGTAGCGTCGTCGGATAGTGATAGCGCGGACCGTGCCGATAACGCAGTACGAAAGCCGCCACGTTGTGAGATAAAAAAACCCTGGCAAGCTCCGCTCCCTCACCCGGAACCGTCAGCATCTGATAACCGCCGCCGGGCAGAATAAGGACTCCGGCGCCCGTCGCCTTGTCTGACTGCGGAATATAGAGGTCCAGCGTTGGCTCGGTCGGGTCCAACTCGGTCTCTCGGCCAGCCACGATATTGGGCGTCGTGCCGTACAACTTGATCCGCGGCACGTCATCGACGCGAGTAGCCGATACCGCCGCCTGCATGGCGGCTACCGTGCGGGAGCTGGAGAATAGAGCCGCGCACGATATCGCCACGAGAATCGTCCCGATCCCGGCAATGCATTTTCGACGCATTGAAGCTCCTTCAGCTACTTAGTCCAGCCTTTGAGGGTTTCGGCAACCGCGGCCGCCCAAATCTCGTAGCCCTGCGGATTGGGGTGAACGTTGTCATTTCGAAAACCAATAAGGACCCCCTGCGCATCAAGAAACTTGTCATTGATATTCCTGAAGAAGACGTGTTTGCCGTCATCCAATCTGGCGATGATCTTGTTCGCATCGTCATTTCTCATACGGCTTGCATCGGTCGGTCCGGCGCCACGTGGGAAGATCGCAAGGAGCAGGATCTTCGCATCGGGAAAGTCCTTGCGTAATTCGTAGACCACGGCGCCGACTCCCTCGGCGATTTCTGCTGCCGAGTTCCCCTGACTATTGTTGTTCGTGCCAATCATCAGCATGACAGCCTTTGGCTTGTGGCCCTGCCCTTCGCCATTCTGCAGGCCCCAGAGCACTCCCTGCGTGGTATCGCCGGCGACCGCGAAATTCGCTATTTTGACATCGCCGAAATACTTCTTCTGCACATCGACGCCGCCGCCCTGACCCGCGCTTTGCTGCCACCAATCCGTGATGGAGTCACCGGCAAATAAAATATCGAAATTGCCATTTTTTGCGGTTTCGACGAAGCCATCGTGACGTTCGGTGGTGCGCACCTGTGTCTGGACGGGAGCGATGGCGGAGTTGGCCCGTGGCATCGCGACGTTAATCAGATCGGCGTACTTCTTCAACACAGCGCTGTCCGACGAGGTGTTGGTATCCACGAAGCGCTTCAAAGACGCATTAATCCTGGCCAATTCGTCGGCAGTTGGACGCGGAATAGCCACTGCTGGCGGAACCGGAGCGGGAGGCCCGGCGGGAGCACCGCGCTGTCCCCTCGCGCCGATGCCGCCAGGGGCTTGAACCGCCGGCTGGCCGGGTGCTTGTTGGAAAGTGGTAGCCGTGGCGAGAGGAACAAGAATCAGAATCGGCACTGCGAACAGCAGTGCCGCGAAATTGTATTTGTACTTGCCTGTCATGGAGAGCCTCCTTACTTCTTCGATTCCTGCATCAAGTCCAGGATGCCGTTGACGATCGCGGTTTCCGCGCAGCCCGGCTGCACGCGCGACGAAACAACCTCGAACGTGTACATCCCGTAAGCGGCATCGTTCGGAATATATCCGGAATTGGCGGATCCGTTCGTGAGCGTGGCCATCATGGTCCGTGCAAAAGGCGATTCTTTCTTCAGTAGCTGTGCGATGAGGTTGAAGACCTCCGCGTTCACTGCACCGATGGCAATATCGCCCACCCTGAGGAGACCTAGACGAATGTCAACCGGCCCGGCATCCTTGTACGTTCCTGCAAAGCCAGCTCGGCCTGTGTCGGTTCGGTCACGGCCGGGGCACTGAACCGTCTTCTGGCGTCCGTCGATCTGGACACTCGTGTCCATGCGCTCCATGCCGCGCATGACATGCATCACTTCTTCGCCGAGGAACTGCCCCATCGAAAGGATCATCTGCTTCTGCTGATTCATCAGCTTGATGACCTGCGGATCCTTCTTGTTCAGGCCCTGCCCGCCGGGAGGCATGGAGTTGCTGATGTCGATGCCGCGTGAGGCGTACTCTTTGATGCGGATCTCACGCAGGTCGTAGGTCTGTTGATAGTACATAGGGTTCTGATCGCCTGAGGCGCCGGACGACCACAACGCAACAATCTTGTCGTCGAATGTATCTTCGATGTACTTCGACGTGGTTCCCGGAGCGTCCCCGCTCACAAGGTCCAACTGCCCGGCAGCGACTCCATGCATCGCATAGTTGTAGTAGACCGCGATCGGCTCGCCGCCGAGCGTCTCGAACTTGATAACAGCAACGGTCTTGTCCGATGGCCCGTCGTAGTTCGGACCTTCCCACCACCGTTTCGTCTGCGGATCAATGATGTTCCGGTTAACATTTATATACGACACGCCAGTGCCATACCCGATGCGGGCCGCGGCCAGACGCTGCTTCGCCAGTTTCACCGACTCTACAATCTTCGGAACAAGGCGCGCCGCCTGCTGGTTGGGGGCGCTGTGCGTGTGCGTGGCCGTGATGAGGATGTTTTTCGCCGGAATCCCGAGTTCACTTTCAACCTGACGCGTGACCTGCTGCCAGATCTGTTCGGGCACGCCGCCCGCATCCAGCGAGATCAGCGCCGCGCTCGTACTGCCGCTGTTGAGCACGATCGCGCGCGCATAAAGGTGATCGAGAATGCCTTCGTAGTTTCGGGGAAGTTCGCTCTCCCCCAGAGTGATATCCACCTTTGCAGCACCGGCTTTCAATTCCGGCTGCGCTAAGCCCGCCTGGGCAAAACTCTGTTGAGAAATTCCCAGAGTCAGAAAAACCAATGCCGTGACAATGAGCGGCTTCATTGTTTCCCCTCCTTTGTTTTCCGATGCAACAAAGATTCGATACCAGATATGTATTGACAGGTTGCGCAAACTTCACCTACTCCTCGGTCGCAGCGGCAATCTATCGACTCGAAGTGGGGATGTCAAGCGCGAGGGCGGGACTGCGGGGCCGGAGGCAACCTGCGTCATGACGCAACAAAAACAGACGTGCATCGCGTGCCATGCGGGAATCATCGACGCTGCCATCCCATGGCCAGAAGACATCCAATCTGTATTTACATGACATTGCCTCGAAAGCGAGGCTGCTGGAGAGACACAACAACCTTTTTCTGTTTTGCCGGAGCATCTTTATAGGTTCCTCACTTCAAGAACTGCGGAGGATGCCGGTAGACGCCCTGCGCATCGCGTTCGCATTCGTGTTCGAGAAGCTGAAAATTCGGTTCCGTGTGGCGTGCGAGATCGACGCGGATCTTCCAAGCGTGTTCAAATACTTCCGGATCCTCGATGGTCGCCTCGTAACGCAGGGTGTCGGGTCCAGTCCGCGTATAGCGTTCGATGACATGGAGCTTGCTGCCGTGAAAATTGCCGGCGTTGTCGAGCCACGTCTCTGGCTTAAAGTTGGTCACGTCGACCACGAGCGTGTTTCCTTCCCATCGCCCCCGTGAGTCTCCCATGTAGAATTCGATGCCTTCGTCGTAGTGTGGACGACCATCCGTGAAGATCACGCGATAGGCGTGAACATGCTGATAGACGATCACGACACGATCCGGATTCTGAAAGATCTGGAATGGTTCAGGCAACACCACGGCCCGTGGAATACCCGGCTGGAAACAAGAAAGGAGAGGATCGGAGGTTGTGCGTTCTTTGGAGTTCCGATCCGCCGACTTGCGGGCATCGGCGCGGTACGGGATTTTGCCGTTGGACGGATCCACCACTATCGACTTTGCGGCGGGCTGGCCCCGCTGCGCGGGCGTACCTTCGAGATTCTGATATGCGGTTCCTGTCGCTTGCCAGATGCCGCGAAGATCGAGGGATTGTCCCTGCGCCCACGCGGTGCCCGCGAAAAGAAACCAAATCAACGCGGAGCGGATCATTTCTTCTCTCCGTTTACCGCGGGAAGGTGCGCGGCGTCTCGTTCTCCTTCGATGCAACCATACTCCAGCAATTCGACATCGGCCGGCCGGCGGCGCAGCGGCACACGCAAGGTAAATGGCCGTGAGAATACAGCGGGATTCTCCACCGTTGCCTGGTAATCCAAAGTGTCTTTGCCCGTCAGTCGGAATCGCTCCACAACATGGGCGCCGGCGCCCATAAAGTTCCCGGCTTGATCCAGCCATCCGCGGCCGTTCAATCCACGCACCTCCACAACCAGAGTGTCGCCGTCCCAATGGCCCCGCGAATCCCCGTTCCAGGAGGAGTAGTCCTTAAGGAAGGGGCGGCCGTCGGTTGGGATGATGCGAACGCCATGTTCCGTTTCAGTAAGGATCAAAACGTCACTGCCATCCTGAACGATCTCCAGCGGGAACGGCGGGAACATGACCCGAGGCACGCCGTGCATGTGGCATTGGCCAACAGGGTCGCGTTCACGATGCTGATCGTTGTCGGCTGCGCGTTCGCGCATTCCAGGCAGATACGGAAGTTTTCCGCCTGGCGGGTCGACAATGACGCTCGGGCCCGCCGGCGTTCCATACGATGCTCCATGCTCTTCCACGTTGAATGCTGCGGACAGGCTTGCGGCCATCCAGATACCGCCGAAGTTTGGATGCCCGTCGGCAAGGCGGGGCGGATTAAACTCCGACTGCGCCGCGGCGCTTATCGACACGAGTAAGAGCATCGCGAGCTTCATACTATTGCCCGCCGTCACGCGATGATGCTCCACTGACTTGCCGTCCATCGGGCAATTTCACGGTACTGGCGTTGGCTGTATTCGATCCGTCTTTCGCGCGGAATGCATCGACAGTGATGTGATCACCCGCGCGTAGCGAATCCTTCCGCCATCCGCGGCGGAACAACGCGTTGGTGCTGCCGGTTTCGACGGCCCATCGAACTAACTTACCATCCGGCCCCTTGACGTCGAGATAGATCCACGAATGCGGGTTCATGAATTCGAACCGAACGACGGCGCCTTCCAGCTTCACCGGCTTTTTATCGTCAAACTCGGCGGCAAATGAATGATGAGCCAAAGCCGGCAACACAGAACCGAATAGACAAAGGAATTGGAGAAGAAGGCCGACAATTCTTTTCATGGAAACGTCCCCTATGACGATGAGATGATTTGCTGCGCTTGCAGAATAATTTGTCACCGCCTCGAACTCCAATACTTTTGACTGAGACCTGAAATGTATGTCGCCATGGTCGGCTGGGATTTCGACAACTATGACGTCCGCACGCGCCACACGAATGCCGATTTCTCCGATCGAGTCACCGAGGACGAATTGAAGCGGTCCGCAATCGTGCTCGCTACGTTTGCCTGGCACGCCGCTCAGCGAAATGAAAAGATTCCCCCGCGTGCGCCGAGAGCGCGCTGAGTATTAGGTTTTTCTTGAAGAGGGTTTTGGTCGCGACCGGCTTTCATTTCTATGCCTCAGACAAAGGACTGGGCGCCCTGGCCGAAGCTTCTCTGCCAGACGTACTCGTAGACTTGTTCGGCGATTTCCTCAGTCTCGGATTGCCTCCGCCGTGGGTTCGAACGTCTCGCGCGCCGTGTTCTGTCCAGCGTTCCTTTCCGGAAGCGATTTGGCATACTTCTTATCAAAGGCGGAAAGGCTCGCGAGGAGTTTTTTCGCATCACCTTCGTACAACGTGTTCGCATCGCTCAGTTCCGTTAAGGCGTCACCGGCTAACTTCTTCAGCGTGTCGAAGCGCCCGAGTAAATCGCTCAGTGTTGTCTCAAAGGGCTTGAGACTCGCCGGCACAGCCGCGCTTTCCGAACAGACACGAGCCAGGTAGCTCTGGACCAATTTCAAGAACTTCTCCTGCTGGCCCCGGTAGAGCCACACGATGGCCGCGAGGTTCTGCGTTTGCTCCGGCGAGAAGTCGTAGATCTTGCGCGTGACCTTCCGGTACACATTGCGCGCGTCGAGCATCAACACTTTGTCTTTGCGCTGGGACGGCTTATTGCGGTCGAAGTGCCACAGCTCGCAGGGGACGGTGCGCGTGTAGAAGAAGTTGGAGCGGATGGAGATCATTACGTCGACGTCGCCGGTCTCGACAATCTTCTGCCGCACGTCCTTCTCGCCGTGTCCCGCGCTGGACGCCTGCGACGACATGACGAAGCCCGCGCGGCCCTTTTCACTCAGGTAGCTCCAGAAGTAGGAGATCCAGAGATAGTTGCCGTTGCCGACCTTTTTCTGTTTGTTCACGCCCGGCAGGCCGAAGGGGAGCCGCGGATCGCCCTTGATCCGCTCGGCATCCACAAGGTCGACGTTGAACGGCGGATTCGCCATTACAAAATCGCAACGACCGCCGTCGAGCGCTTTCTTCGGGCCGAGGTTGTGGTCGTCCTGGTAGTACGTGATGGCTTCCGCGATCTTGCCTTCGAGCCCGTGGACGGCGAGGTTCATCTTGGCGATGCGGATGGTGTCGCGGTTCTTTTCCTGGCCGTAGAAGACAACCTTCTTCGCGGTGTCTCCACCTTCATGCTCGATGAAGTGACTCGACTGCACAAACATCCCGCCGGAGCCGCAGGCCGGATCGAAGACGATGCCGTGGTCCGGCTCGATCACGTTAACGATGGTCTGAACGATGGACGACGGCGTGAAAAACTCCCCGTTGTCGTGCGCCTTCTGGATCGAGAACTTGGCCAGGAAGTATTCGTAGATGCGGCCGAAAACGTCGCCGGTGGCTTGCTTGATCTGCTCGCTGTTGAACAGTCGCATCACATCTTCAAGAACCTTGGGTTCGAAGATGCCGTAGTCCTTGGGTAACACGCCCAGCAGCGGCTCGAACTTCGTTTCGATGTCCGTCATGGCCTGCGTTACAAGCGTCGGAAGATTGGCGCCGGTAACGGATGCTTGCCGCATGATCGTGTCGTAGCGTGCGCTCTCGGGCAGATAGAGCGATCGGCGAGCGATGTAATCCGCGGGGAGGATCTTCCTCTTCGGCATCTTGCCGCTGACCTGGTCCGCATCGATCTGCCGGTGCGCCGCGTCAAACCGGTTTGCGGCGTGGCGGAGGAAAATGACTCCAAGCACGGGCATGAAGTAGTCGCTCGAAGTCAGCTTGGAGTTGGCACGCAGGTTGTCAGCCGCTTCCCAAAGATCTCGTTCGAGCTTCTCGATATTCCCAAACACGTCAGTCATGATTGATGTCCGGCAAAGTGGGGAATTCTAACCCGATGCGTGTTCGAATCGCTGTACCATTCCTACCGCGTGAAACTGAGAGTTGGGGCGAGGGACGTTTTCTCGCGATTCAAAAGATTTGCTGAAGATGAAAAGATTCCTATGGAAACTCTGCTTCAGCAGATGTCGCCGGCGGCCGCAGTCTGCAAGGTACTTTGAAGGGCTTTCTAGTTTCTGGAAGTCGATCAGATGTTCTGGGTAAGCGTCCTGCTAGTTTCCGGCAGTCTCCGATGCAGGCGCGGTCTGTGACCGCGCGAGCGAGCAGGATGAAAGATCGTGCGCGGTCCTAGACCGCGCCTACATCTGGCCCAAGTCCCCCCCTAGTTTCCTGCCGCCCACTTCTTCACGTCGAAGTTTTCCGGAACTCGCAAGAAGACACTCTGTGAACCCTCTTCGAACGTCCGATGCCCTTTGCCCGTGACATCTTCGATGAAGCTCATATCGCCGGTCCGCAGGTGAGCGCGGGTTCCGTCGCTGGCCTCCACATCGATCTGACCGAAGACGGTGATCGCAAACTGGCGCGCGCCGGTGTTGTGAAGTTGCGCGCCACGGCCAGGCTCGCCCGGGCCAGTGACGACGCCTGAGAAATTCATGGTGATACCGGGAATCGTCGACCGTCCTTTGGTAGCGATGTTGATCTCTTCCAGGTGCGTCTCCCCTCGGGCGTCGCTCCAAATGCGGTAGAGCCGCGGCCCGTCGGGTGCGGATTGCCTCGTCTGGCTCAGGATCGCGGTGGCCCCCAAAAGCGCCAGGGCCGCCAACGTCAGCGTCAGTTTTTTGGATCTGATTATCATCGCGCTATAAGAACCGAATCGATGCAGGATTGCAACAGCCTCGTTGGCGAAGTACGAATAGGATTGCGGCGTTTCTAGATCTTTCTGCACGCACTCCGAGGCGAGTACAATGTTCGGCACGAAAGGAAGGCCTCATGTTCAAAACCGTTTTTGCCGCGACGGCGGCGCTGGTCATCACCGCGATTCCGGCCCAGGCACAGACCTGTACGCGCGATGGTCTGAAGGCGATTGTCGCCAACTATTTCAAGGCAGTTGAGACACACAATATGTCCGTGCTGGAGACAGCACCGAACCTACGCATCACCCAGAATGGATCGGAGATCAAGCTGGGCGAAGGTTTTTTCAAAACCGGCGGTAAGTCGCAATTTCAACGAACCCTTATCGACACGGAACGCTGCGGCACCCTCACACAGGCCATCATTGATGAAACTCCGGATCCCAACGCGCCGGCGCCCGCCGGACGAGGGGGAGGAGCACGCGGAGCCGCAGCTCCTGGTGCCGCTGCACCCGGGGGAGGAGCTCCGCGTGGCGGAGCCGCAGCGCCTGGCGCCGCTGCACCCGGAGGAGGAGCTCCGCGTGGCGCCGGTGCAGCTCCCGGTGGTGCGCCTGCAGGTGCGCGAGGTGGTTTACCTGCTGCGCCCCCCTACAACGGTCCCGCTGTCATTCTTGCAGTCCGACTTAAAGTCGACAAAGGCAAGGTCAGTGAAATCGAAACGATTGTTAACCGGCAGGGAGAACTCTTCTTCAGCCCCCCGGGCGTCCTCGAAACGAAGAATCAGGATTGGGAAGGTATTCTTCCGCCCGCACAGCGCAGCACGCGCGAATACATGAATGATGCCGCGAACAAGTACTTCTCCGGTTTCTCGCCGAATCCCGAGGTGGAAGCGCCATTCGCGACACCGTGCGACCGCTGGGAAGGCGGCGTCTCCACGACAGCGACGACGCACAATTGCTCGCCCAAGGGGTTCAACATGACGCACACGCATCGGCGCTTTCCGGTTACCGATGTGGAAGCCGGAATTACAGCCGGTTTCGTGAACTTCAACGGTGGGTTGCCCGATGTGCACATGTTCAAGATCCGCAACGGCAAGATCGAAATGATTCAGGCTGTTTTCGGCGGCAACGCGCAGGGCGCGATCTGGCCGGACGAGACCAAGTAGAACGCAAAGGACAGACTCGAACGAAAAATGCGGGTCTGTCCCTCATTACACGAGCATATAATCCGCGGCATCCCAGCAACAGGAGTGCAATATGGCCATGAACTCGTGGGCCCCCTCGCGTCGTGACTTCCTCAAACAGGCGTCCGCATTCGCGCTGACATCCGGCGTCGTTCTTCGCCAGGCCGTGGCGCAAACGGCAGCTGACAACAAATTCGCCACGGCGGAAACCGCGTTCGGACGAATTCGCGGCATTGACGAGAACGGACTGAAGATCTTCAAGGGTGTTCCTTACGGCGCCGACACTTCAGGCAGGAATCGGTTTATGCCCCCCTTGGATCCGGCGAAATGGACGGGCGTGAAGGACGCGCTCGAATTCGGTCGTAGCGCGCCGCAGACGGAACCCGGGACGCGTCGTGCCACGTCGGATCTGGCTGTCGCGGGCGCAGGCCTTGGGAACGAGGGCGAAGACTGTCTGGTGCTGAACATCTGGACTCCGGCAGTCAACGATGGCCGACGAAGACCGGTGATGTTGTGGTGCCACGGCGGTGGCTTTTCCAGCGGTTCCGGGTCGTCACCCGTAACTCAAGGCGCTAACCTGGCACGCCGCGGGGACGTGGTTGTTGTGACGATCAACCATCGCCTCAATGTGCTGGGCTATACCTATCTGGGCGAAGCGGGCGGCGGGGAATTTGCGAAGTCCGGAGACGTCGGAATGCTCGACATCGTGCATGCGCTTCGCTGGGTGCGTATCAACATCGCACAGTTCGGTGGCGATCCGAACACCGTCACCATATTCGGCCAGTCCGGCGGCGGCCGCAAAGTGGGCACGCTGCTGGCAATGCCGGAAGCGAAGGGGTTGTTTCACAGGGCAATCATTGAAAGCGGGCCGACCATCAAACTGGTTGAACTCAATCAGGCTGTGCGCGTGGCTTCCGAGTTACTGTCCGAACTTGGTTTGAACAAATCGCGAGTCCGCGAGGTGCAAACCATGCCGGTGGACAGAATCATGAGCGCATACTTCGCAGTCAACCGACGCATGAATGTCGATCAGATGACGATGGGGTTTTCTCCGGCCGTGGACCTGGAGGTGTTGCCGCAACACCCCTTCCATCCGGCCGCCTCCTCGGTTTCTGCAGACGTACCGGTGATGCTCGGTTCCACTCGCACCGAACTGACCAACGGAGCGGCAGCGGCCATGTTTTCGATGCAGGACAGCGAAATGCAGAGCCGCGTGAGCGAATTGCTGGGGGAGAACTCGACGCGCGTGATCGATGTGTACAAGAAGGGGAACCCCGGCGCGTCGCCTTCCGACATCTATTTCCTGATTGCAAGTGACGACCGGTACGGAGCTCCGGTTATGAAGATTGCTGAGCGTCGTGCGGCGCTGGGTAAGGGGCCTGTCTTCCTGTACTACTTCCGCTGGGAATCGCCCGTTGATGGCGGCCGGCTGAAGTCGCCGCACACGATCGAGATTCCGTTCGCGTTCGACAACATTAAAGAATCGCGCCTGACATCGACCAGTCCAGATGCCCAGGCCGTTGCAGACAAGGTCAGTGCGGCCTGGATCGCCTTCGCGCGAAGCGGTGATCCCAATACGTCCCGGTTGCCCAAATGGGCGGCATTCAACGCCAAGGATCGGCCCACTATGGTCTTCAACAACGAAAGCCGTGTGGAAAACGATCCGCTTCGCGAGCAGCGCATCGCCATGTTCAGTGCTTTGAACCTGGCATGATGACTACAGGGCGCTACAATCCTCGCACATGAATCGGCGCTCCTTTATTCAAGCCACCGGTAGCACGCTCGCACTGCAAATTCTCATCAGCCATCGCTCATGCCTCAACGCGCAGGGGGCCCAGCCCGGCACGCCGGTTGAAACGATGCTCGGCCGGGTGCGTGGGCTGGCATCACAAGGAGTCATCGCATTGAAGGGGCTGCGCTACGGCGCCTCGACCACCGGTGCCAACCGGTTTCAGCCGCCGGTGAAGCCGGCGGCATGGACAGGCGTCCGTGACGCGTTCGAGTACGGCCCGCGTGCCTGGCAGCCGTTCCGGCCGATGATCCCCGAAATCGGGGATGCGCTTACTGGAAGCGGTCCGATGGACGAGGATTGCCTCAGCCTGAATCTATGGACACCGTCAACCGGTTCCGGACAGCGGCCGGTGATGGTGTGGTTCCATGGCGGCGGCCAACGCACAGGATCGGGAAACTCGATCTTCTACGATGGCGCCGAGCTCGCGCGGAAGCACAACGTCGTCGCCATTAGCGTCAATCACCGGCTGAATGCGTTCGGCTACCTGTGGCTTGCCGGGCTGCCCGGCACCGGCGAGCGCTTCGCGCGCACCTCGAACCTGCCGCTGCTCGATCTGGTAGCGGCCCTCGAATGGGTACGCGACAACGTCGCGCGGTTCGGCGGCGATCCGCGGAACGTCACGATCTACGGGCAGTCGGGCGGCGGCGGAAAAACCGCAATGCTGTCGGCATTTCCGGCCGCGAAAGGACTGTTCCACCGCGCGATCATCATGAGTACGCTGGCCGACACCGCGATCTCCGGTCTCGAACCAGCGCGAGCGGTCGAAGCCACGGAACTGTTGCTGCGACGGCTCGAGCTGACGCCCCAGACAGCGGATCGGCTTGTGTCGATGCCGGCGAAGCAGATCGTCGATGCGCTGACGGCGCCGGCGCCGGACATCTCCCTGCGCTACGTGCCCGTGGTGGACGGCAAGACGCTGCCTGCGCACCCGTTCGAACCGGCCGCATCCGCGATCTCAGCCGACATTCCGATGATGCTCGGCTCGGTCGAGTGCGAAGGTATCCCGTACGGCAACCCTGACGACGCGTACTGGACGTCGGAACCGACTACCGCGGCCGAGCTTCGAACGCGGGTCAAGCAGATCGTGTCAGTGGATGATGCCGAGGCGGATCGCCTGATCGCCCTCTACAAGTCTCACCGGCCGAACAGCAGTTTCGGAGATCTCGCCGCGGTCATGTCGGGTGACAACTCCGTCTTGAGAACCTCGGCGTACGTGATTGCCGAGCGCAAGTTCGCACAGGGCCGCGCGCCGGCGTATCTTTACTACTTCAACTGGCGCTCGCCCGTGCGCGGCGGCAAGCTGCGCACAATGCACGGCATGGAACTGCCGTTCGTATTCGACCACCCCGACAAGATCTCGTTCATGACCGGCGCCGGTTCGGACCGCGCTGCAATCGCGACCGCGATGAGCACCACTTGGGTGGCATTCGCCCGCACCGGCAATCCCAATCACTCCGGGATTCCGCAGTGGGCAGCGTTCAACCCCAACACCTGGCCGACGATGGTCTTCGGTAGCCGCACGAGGGCCGAAAATGACCCCTGGGGCGCGGAGCGAAAGGCGATGGTGGCCGCGAGGGAAAGAAGGCGGGGTTAACCGCACGTTCAACTGCTCAGAGACGCCGACCAGGAGTGGCGGTCTACGCGATGCCACTCTCCGGCCTTTTCCTGTCCGTCATCTATCCCACAGTCAATTGGCATCAGCTGTGCTCCCAGGACGGATCACGGTGCGGCGGTCGGCATCATTCGTTTCTACACCTGTATTTCCGCGGTGCTCGCGCCGCTGGCCATGGGAGCCATCAGCGCCGCGCTGGGCGGGCCGATCTACGTGCCGGCCAATGCTTTCGCTGCATTACTGTTCGTGGTGCTGATCCTGAATCAGATCTTCGATCCCACGCGGGCGGCGCTGGGCCGCCTGGATAAAGGTGAGTACAGGTTGGAGGCCTCGGGCCGCCAGGGAGCTTCATTGACTTTGGTTACGCGGAGGCGTATTCCAGTAGACCGCTGGAGGGCAAGATATGTCTGGAAGGAAGGTGATCGAGGAGATGAAACGCTTAATGACATGGAAGCGCGCTGGGCGGCGGGCTGTGGTTTCCGCGCTGGGCGGCTTACTGTGCGCCAGCCTCGCTAGTGCCGCCGTCACGATTGAAACGGGTCAGGTAGAAGGAACCGCGCGGGACGGCATGACCGTCTACCTCGGGATTCCGTTCGCTGCTCCTCCGGTTGGGGACCTGCGCTGGCGGGCTCCGCAGCCCGCTGCCAAGTGGACCGGTGTGAAGTCGGCAAGCGCCTTCGCGCCCGCTTGCACCGGGGGCGGATCGCCCTCCGGCATTCGGACGCAGGCTACCGGGAGGGGGAACGCCCCCGCGCCGGCACCGGCTCCCGCCCCCGCCCAAGCGAGGGGGAGAGGCGGCCCCGCGGGCGGAGGTAGCAGCGAAGATTGCCTTTACCTCAACGTCTGGACTCCCGCCAAAACGGCCAACGAGCGGTTGCCTGTGATGGTGTGGATCTACGGAGGAGGCTTCGTCGGCGGCTCCACAGCGGGTGCTCTCACCACGGGGGAACGATTGGCCAGCAAGGGCGTGATTGTGGTGAGCGTCGCCTATCGCGTGGGCCCCTTGGGCTACCTGGCACATCCGGGATTGTCGGCGGAATCGAAGGATCGCATCTCCGGTAACTACGGCGTGCTGGACATGATCGCCGGCCTGCAGTGGGTAAAGAAGAACATCGCCGCCTTTGGAGGCGATCCGGGAAAGGTGACCATCTTCGGTGAATCCGCTGGAGGCATCGCGGTCAGCATGCTGTCGGCTTCTCCATTGGCCAGGGGATTGTTCCACGGTGCGATCTCGGAAAGCGGCGGATCGTTCGGCCCGCCGAGCCTGCCCGCGCTGCCCGGTGAAAACATGCTTCTGATGAAAGACGCCGAGCGGCTCGGTCAGGAGTTTGCAGCCAAGGCGGGCGCGGCATCCGTTGCGGATTTGCGCAAGCTCTCCGCCGCTGAAGTTGTGGGCGCTGCCGCGGGCAGCGAAGGTATCACTTGGCCCATTATCGATGGACATGTGCTCCCTGATGACCAGTACAAGATGTATGAGGCCAAGCGCTTCAACGACACTCCCATCCTGGTGGGTTACAACTCCGACGAGGGCCTCAGCTTCGGCGTGCCCCCCACGCCCGACGCGTACCGTCAGGCCACGCGGCAACGCTACGGCCCCTATGCCGACCGGCTGCTGGCTGCGTATCCCACGGATCCCAATAAAGTCTCCAGGACGGCGCGCGATCTGACTCGTGACGCCGCCTTCGGATGGGCAACCTGGACCTGGGCTCGTCTGCAAGCCAGGCACGGCAAGGGCAAGGCGTACCTCTACTACTTCGATCAGCATCCTGACTATCCGGCGGATTCCCCGAACGCCGGTCGCGGCTCCGCGCACGGTTCGGAGATTCAGTACGTGTTCCAGCATCTGCCTGCCAGTGCGACGGAACCCGACAAGGCGATCTCCGAGGTGATGGCGGTTTACTGGACAAACTTCGCGAAGAAGGGCGACCCCAACGGACCGGGTGTGCCTGCATGGCCGGCGTATGACGACCGCGATCCGCGGTCCATGTATTTCTCACAGACCGCGTACGTCAGACCGGTGCCCAGCTTGGCATCGATGAAAGTTCTCGACGAATACTTCACTTGGCGGCGGACAGCGGAGGGCGCGAAGTTCGGCGCCTCCGGCCAACGTTAAGCAACCACAGAGGGCATGCACAAGACGGCAACATAATTTCGGTGACGTTGATCGAATTCGAAGTTGAAATTTCATCAACGTCACCGAACTTTTCTACTAAGATGACGGGTCATGAGTACAACCCCACACCCCACACCCGATCCTGGATTGATCATGGAAACGCTGTTCATGTTCCAGAGCACGCAGGCATTCAAGGCAGCCATCGATCTGGACCTGTTCACCGTGATCGCCAGCGGCGCCACGCGCGTGCCGGAAATCGCCGTGCGCCTGAAGTCGGCCGAACGCGGCGTCCGCATCCTTTGCGATTTTCTGACCACTCGAGGTTTTCTGGTGAAATCGGCAGGCAGTTACGCCGTATCGCCGACCGTGGCTCCCTTCCTGGATGCCCGATCGCCCGCATACATCGGAGCGATGGCGAATTTTCTGGCGCATCCCACAATTACGCGGTCGTTCGAAGACGTGGCGGACAAGGTCCGCAAAGGCGGGGCGAGTCTGGGTGACAGCACTGTGGATCCGGAAAATCCCATCTGGGTGGAGTTCGCACGGCACATGTCCGGATTCATGGGCATGGTGGCCGGAGCACTGGCTGCTGTCGTGGCGCGGCCCGGCGAGTCGCAAAAGGTGCTCGATATATCCGCGGGGCATGGCATGTTTGGCATCGCCGTGGCCAAAGCCAACATGAAGGCGGAGATTTACGGTCTGGACTGGAAGAGCGTCCTGACCGTCGCTCGCGAAAATGCAAACAAGGCCGGAGTGGGAGACCGTTTTCATGAAATCCCCGGCAGTGCGTTCGACGTGGAATTCGGGCGGGAATACGACCTGGTCCTGATCCCCAATTTCTTACATCATTTTGACTGGAATACCTGCGTCGGTCTTTTGAAGCGCGTCAAGGCTGCTTTGAAGCCAACTGGCATCGTCGCGACATCGGAATTTGTGCCGAATGCCGATCGCGTCACCCCGCCGATGCCAGCGGCCTTCAGCCTTCAAATGCTGGTTGGTACGCCCGCCGGTGACGCCTACACCTTCGCCGAACTCAACGGCATGTTCCGCGAAGCCGGATTTCCGCAAAGCAGTTCGCAGCCACTGGGCCACACACCGCAGACGCTGATCCTGACGCCGGCTTCCTGAATTGCAAATGCAGTAAGGATGGATGCCTTCTTCGACCTACCGACGCAACGACAATTCAGGTCCGCCTTTTAGCGCGTTGCAAGAGGCCTCGAACGAAAAGAGCCTGAACGCAGACTTCGTGATAATCGTTTGGGAATCGTCTTTACATGGTGTCGTATCCTATCGCGATTGATGAGTCGATGCGACACAACTCGCGACTGGTATAACCATCATGCGGCCCGGTGCGAAATAACTTATACGGCGGTGACAAACGTGTAGCCGTATTCCTGGGCGCGACTCACGGCAACGATTCCAGCGGGAACCATGTGGGCGTTAGGCAGCAGGTTGCTTGTGATTTCCTTGTAGATTTCGTCGGACGTACCGCCGACGGCCTGGGCAATCGAACCGGCATAACGGCTTGTCGCCATCTGACACACGGCCAGATGCATCCCCCTTTTCACCAAACCATCCAGTTGACGGTTGTATACGTTGGTTTTTGGAGCTGCTTTGGTGTTGGGATCGACGAAGCTGATAAGTTTGGAAATGTTCTCTCCGTACCTGGACCATATCGCATCGCTGTAAGCGAAGGATGTGGAGTTATGCCGCATGACAATGATCACGGCAAGGTCAGCATCCTTCAGTCCGTAGCCGGAGCCATTTGCGGTGTAGTAGTTGTTGGCAAAGGTCGCAGCCCAATTTGCGCCGTCAGGCGCGGTTGTATCGAAAACGAGTCGATGTTTTCCTGGGATCTGGTCAAACCATGCGTCCTCTTCGTGCCGTGCTGCTTGCCAGCGAGGACCCGATATGGATTGAGCGCCGGCGGCAGGCGTTCCCGTCGCTGCAATCGATGCGCCGAGGATCGTTGCTCCGGCTCCAACATGCGTCAGGAATGATCGACGGGCAAGAGGTAATTTGGAATCGCTTTCGTTCATGAGTAACCTCGCTGTGAATTGGGATTGCAGGATCGTACACAAAAACAACCAAGGTTCAAAGACTGAATCGAAATCCAATCATTGACTTCGAGACTGGGCCCGCGATTAGATGTGCTCCGCCACAGATCCGAATGCTAAGGAGAACGCCATGAATCGTTGCTTAATCACCCTCACGCTGACGGGGACATTCTTTCTCATGGGATGTCAGTCCCCGGCGCCGGCTCCCAAGGTCGAAGAAAAGGCGGCTGCAGCCCCTGCGGCGGCAACACCGCCGCCTCGGAAGATGACGGCTCTCCCTGTCGTTGGATATGCCGGTGACCAGGCGGACTTGCTGAAGTCAAGCAACCCGAAGCTCGCCGCCAACAAAAAGATCGCCTACGATTTCTTCAGAATTATTCTTCGAGGCCGGCGGCTGGATCGGGCCGCGGAATTCATGACCGAGGATTACATTCAACACAATCCCAACGCCGACACGGGCATGGCCGGCTTCAAGGCGTACTTCTCGGCTTTGGGTGGTGAGCAGCCGATTCCGGAGAAACTCGACGGGCTGGTTGCGATTCAAGCCGACGGCGACTACGTGACCCTGTCGTTTTCGCGCGAGTACGTCGATCCCGCACTCAAGGATGAAACCTACACCACGACGTGGTTCGACATGTTCCGCATCGTGAACGGAAAAATCGTCGAACATTGGGACTCCGCAACTAAAGGTCCCGGGCCAACGCGAGCTCCCGCAAAGGCCTGATCTTTTGATGTCCGACTACTCCCGCAGGAAGAATGCGGACAATGGCGCAGCGGAGATCCTGTTTCTTTCCGTTAGAATCACCGGGATGCTTTCCCCGAACAGTCGGCGTGTGGTTCTGATCATTCTTCTTTTGTTCTTCCTGCCATGGAGGAATGCCTTGCCCGGGGCGGCGCAGCAGCCGACGCGCTACGGCGCCATCGACGATGCGCGGTTGGCTCAATCGCAAAAAGAACCGCAGAACTGGCCGATCTACAACGGCGGCTGGTATGAACACCGCTACTCGTTTCTCGACCAGATCAACGTCGATAACGTCTCCAGGCTGAAGCCCGCATGGTTTGTGGAATTCGATACGACGCGCGGCCAGGAATCCACGCCTTTGGTGGTCGATGGCGTGATGTACGTCTCAACTGCATGGAGCAAGGTGTATGCGCTCGACGCGAAGACCGGCAATGAGATATGGCGATACGATCCGAAGGTGCCTGGCAGTACAGGAGTGAATGCGTGCTGCGACGTCGACAATCGCGGAGTAGCGGTCTACAAAGGTAAGGTCTTTGTCGGGACGATCGACGGGCGATTGATTGCCCTGGACGCGAGGCGTGGTTTGGAGCTCTGGAGTGTTCAGACAACGCCGCGAAATTCCACCTACTACATCACCGGCGCGCCACGCGTTGCGCGGAACAAGGTTTTCATCGGCAATTCCGGAGCCGACCTCGGCGGTCGTGGCTATGTGAGCGCTTACGATGTCGACACAGGAAAGCGGGTCTGGCGTTTCTACACCGTGCCCGGAGATCCCAAAGCGCCTCCCGATGGAGCGACTTCCGACGATGTGTTGAAGAAGATTGCCGCACCCACCTGGTTTGGCGACTGGTACAAGCTGGGCGGCGGAGGTCATGTTTGGAACTCCCTGGTTTTCGATCCGGATTTCAACCAGCTCTATCTGGCAACAGGGAATGGCTTCCCCTGGAATCCGAATTTGAGATCGCAGGGCAAGGGCGACAACTTGTTCATCGCCTCGATCGTTGCGGTTGACGCGGACACGGGGCGTTACAAATGGCACTACCAGGAATCGCCCGGTGAGGGCTGGGACCACGACGCGATTTCCGACATGGTGTTAACAGAACTCGCAGTCGACGGGCGACGACGGAAGGTTATCGTTCATCCGCCCAAGAATGGATTCATGTATGTGCTCGACCGGCAAACAGGCAAGTTGTTGTCGGCGGATCCTTATGTGAGTGGCGTGACCTGGGCGACCCGCATTGATCTGACGACAGGTAAGCCGCAAATCTCGCCGTCCGCAAAATACACCGATCAGCCTGTGACAGTCGGTCCTGGAGGTGGTGGAGCGCACAACTGGCATTCGATCGCATTCAGCCCCAGGACCGGGCTGTTGTATCTGCAGGCCACGGACAATTCTTCATCTCTTCTGATTCCGACTCCGGCGGATCAATTCCGCTACGCTCTCGATCGCCCAAGCCTGGGAATCGACTTCGCGGCGATGATCACGGCTGGCGCCCATAGATCCGATCCATCGGGGCGCATGGTTTCGCCAGCTCCGAATTCCGGGCCTCCTCAACCGTTCTTGTTGGCGTGGGATCCCGTCGCGAGGAAACCCTCCTGGCGAATACAGTCGGCCGGCGGCGGTGTACTTGCCACCGCCGGGAATCTTGTGTTTCATGGGGAGACGCGTAATGCAGTCATGGGCAGGCTTGTCGCGCATCGAGCGGACACCGGCGAGGTGGTGTGGAACATCGATACACCCAACGCGATTAACGCCGGCGCGATCGCCTACAGTGTCGATGGTGAAGAGTACATCGCCGTTACATCCGGAGCGACATCGTTATCCGGTGGCGGACCGACTCGTGTACCGCAACCCGGACGGCTTCTGGTTTTCAAGCTCAACGGCGGGACAACGTTGCCTGCGGATCCCCCAATCGCACCAACGCTGCAGACGCTGCCCACTGCCGCCTTTTCAGCTGCGAACATTGCTGCAGGCGAAGCCAGCTACTATGTGTATTGCGCTCGTTGTCACGGCCCAGGTGCTGCCGGCAGCAATGTCATTCCGGATCTAAGGCGTTCCGCTTCCATCGCTCAACCGGACGCCTGGCAACGCATCGTCAGCGATGGGACGTTGGAAAGTCGTGGCATGATCGGCTGGTCCAAATATCTGAACCCCCAGCAGGTCGACATGATTCGTCTGTTCGTTGTAGAACAAGCCAGGACACTACAACAGTAAGAACTCCGCTTTATTGAAACTCGCGAATCATTCCTGCAATGTTATTTGATGCCATCCCGGATCCCCAGCCGAATTCGGACATAAGCTGCTTCGAGATCTCGTCCTGGCTTTTCCGCTCGCGATTCATGGAGCGAACACGTTCCTGAATGGCGACCATCTTTGCGCGGATTTCCCGAACCTGTTGTTTCGTCACCGCCGGGCCGTGGCCCGGAATCGCAGTGTCCCACTCCATTTGGAGAAGGCTGTCTACCGAACGAGTCCATTCCGCCCAACTGCCGCCATCGTCGTAGTTCACGATCAGGGGGATCGCATCCACTGTGGTCAACAGATCGCCCATGACAAGAACCCGCGCGTGGGGGAGCAGCACGACGGTATCGCCACGGGTGTGGCCACGATACTCCATCAACTGGGCCTGCTTGCCGCCGAGAAAGAGCGTCGCTTTACCGGCATAGGTCCACTGCGGCAGCCACCCTGGATTTCGCGCCTTGGCCATGTTCTCCCGATCGGCCGTCGTGATGAGGACCTGTGCGCCCTCCGAAGCGAACATCGCGGCGCCCGCGGCATGATCCGCGTGATTGTGAGTCAGGACCAGATACTTCACGGGCTGAGGCGTTAGCGACTTGATCTTCGCGAGAACATCCTCGTGAATTCGCTCATTCTTCGAATCGACAGCAATCACGCCTTCATCGGTCAGCACCAACGTGATATTTCCCCCATAGGTGCCGATCTCGGCAACGGTCTGACCCGCGTTCTCGATGAGATAGATATCGTCCCGAACCCTGGTCAGTTTCGGTAGAGCGCCCGGCTGCTGCGGCCCCCCTCGCTGACGCGCATCGATTATCGAAACAGCCAATAGAGAAAGAATGCCGGCCGCAAGAATCGCTTTAGAAATCGAGAGCTTCATCTATAGTCCCACTAGTAGCGCCCGAGGTCGGCGCCGAGTTGGCAAGCTGCGCCACCGCGCCGTCGCCGGCATCGATGAGATACGGTTGTCCACCAACGAGTAACGCGTTCGCCGGTTGTGCGCGGTTGATGCTCGTCGCGTGCCTTCACTTCTGCCCTGTCGGCTTTCGTTTGAAGAGTTCCGGGTTCTCCAGAAGTTTCTCCAGGCGCAGGACGTCCTCGTTGTTTTCGGGACAGATGTATTCCCTGAGGCGGGTGCCTTCACGCAGCATCATCGTGGTACTGGTCTTGAAAGGCTGCGTGAGAACCTTCTTGTCCTCTATGGTGGCTTCGTAGTTGATGGTGTCGTAATCGACCCGTGTGTACCGTTCTGTAATGTGAAGCGCGTCGGAGTGAAAGATTCCTCCAGAAAGTACCCAGCCTTTGTCATTGAACCCGACGATATCCACCACCAGTGTGTTTCCTTCCCAATGTCCGATCGAATTGCCGAGGAAGGATGGTTCCAGATCATCCGGATGCGCTTTCTGATCGAGAGGAATCACTCGAAAGACGGTGAAGTATTCATAAAGAATCACGATCTGCTTCGGAGTTTGCACGAACTGAATCGGAAACAGGGAGACGCTGTGGGAGCGTGGGCTGGGTCCCGGGAGGCAACGGCTCGTCGGATCGTTGATTGAACGCAGGTTCAGGATTTCCTGAGCCTTCTCCCGTGCCCAGGGCTGAAATGGGACGGGATCGCGTTGAGCCTGGGATGTGGATATCGACTGCGTCGCCGCAGTTGGCACGCCGGGCACATCGCTGGGCACTTGAAAATCCCAGTCTCCGCGTTTTGTGCTGCCCCCTTGATATACACCGGTGAAGTCCGGCTTGCCGTCGGACGTTTTCGGCGCCGGCCGGATGGCTCCTCGATTCTGCGCCGCCAGATGCAGCATTGTCGCGACCAGCAATGCTGCCATTAGCAAAATGATTTTTTTCATGGCGTTCTCCTAAGGCAAAACCGCGTTGCCTTCACCGGTTCCGGCCGGCGGTCCAAAATAGAGCTTCTTTCCGTCAGCCAACGTTATCTCTCGCGCATGAGCCAGCCCGGGACCGCTTCTCGCCTGCCAGGCAAAAATCGTCACGTTGTCTCCGACCTTGAGTGTTACATCTTTCTTGAAGCCGGTACGCGCGAGGACATTCGGAGGGTAGCCTTCAAACTTCCAGTTCTTTACCGCGCCGTTCGCTTCTTTTATGTCGAGGTAAATATGGCAGTGAGGGTTCGACCACTCTATCTTAGTAATCACGCCTTTAAGAGTGATCGGCTTATTCGCATCATATTCAGCGCCGAAGGAATGATGAGCCTCGAGACGCGTGCCGGCGATCAAGACGAATGCCGCCAGCAGAACAGCGCTAACCTGGACTCTTAACTTTGGTTTCATATGTGTGCACCTCGTGCATTCTTGCTGTCATGCAGGTAGCATGACCGTTCCGGTGAGGTCAAGGGAAAGGTCGGTCTATTACGGTGGCAGCGAGAGCGCACGGCAAGCAATACGTCGCGGTGAGCGTGGGAAACTCTCTGGCGAGTTCCAGTATTAATCGCCTGGCCGAAGAGTTACATCCTGGCAACGCCAGCAACGTGTTTGTGTTTGCGCTTCCCCAATAACCAACTCTCCATTTCGAAGAGGTGAGTCCCGTTTGCGCCTGACGCTTCTGCTTGGCTTCTGTTCGGCTGACCCTCCGCCATAAATAGCATTGCAAGACCCAACTTCTCAGTCTGTCAAAACGCAATCAAATCAAAATGGAATGCTGATTTGAAACTGGTGGAGCTTAAGTCTTGATATTTCGTATCACTCCAGACAAAATCCCCGGAGTCGTCAGAAATTTTTGTCATCGCACGGGACCAACATCTTCAAATGATCGAAGCGATCGCCAAACGGCAGAGAGTCCGCGCCGAGAAGGGTTCAAGCAGGATTGCGGTTCAGCTTCTGGAATTCAATGCACGCTCAAGAGTTATCAGAAAGACCTGAACTCATTGCGGACATCGCGTTCTTTGAAGGTGTGAAGGAATTGGGGACAGAGAGCAATTTCCT
>JBGPBY010000004.1:0-44711 GCA_041481485.1 Terriglobia bacterium | reverse complement strand
TTCGGCATTCAGATACGCCCAATTCTTTCCACGCCCGTCGTTCATCACCATTAAGTTGTAGTAACTCGGTACCTGCTGGCTCGGGCTCGAACTGGCGGTGGCGTAGTCCATCCGGGGACCGCCACGGAAAAACGCGTTAAAGACGTATTCAATTTTCTGCACGTCGTCGCCAACGAACGTGAACTCGTGAAATTTGATGAGACGATCCTTGATGGCCGCCAGTGTCTCGGCATAGAGCTGAGCGTCATTTCGCTGGGCGTCGATTTCGGGTCAGTGGCACCCACGGGTTAGTTTCGATAGTTAAAGGATCGTCTGGGTGTTTCATGCTCTCCCGCTGTCGCATAGCGGACGTCACTGGACACTTTTCCGCGAATTGGACAAATCCACTACCCATTTAGATCGGAAAGGCATCAGTCCACGTATGCTGAAAGGATGAAGCGCAAGCCGGAATCTAAAATCAGCCGCGAAACGGCAGGGCTGTGCGCAAATTGCATCAACATTCGGCGGGTGGAATCGAATCGCGGTTCCGTATTCGTATTCTGTGCATTGTCACTTGACGATCAGCAATTCGCAAAGTATCCCCGTTTACCAGTGCTGACGTGCGCTGGACATCATGAGAGAAATCCGTCTACTGCGAACAAACGGAGCTAAGGAAAAACTGCAATCGGCCCCTGAATTAAATAATTTTTCGGGTTATGGTGCAGCATAGGCCTCGACTTCGGTGATTCGGCTGTAGCCATTCAGAGCGCCGTTTACCAATACACGGATGCTTGTGGTGGAAATAGGGCTGAAACTGAACTTGCGCCAGACCAGGTTGTTTCCACTCACATTCCCGCCCGGCATATCGAGCCACTGAGATCCGGTCCAGTACTGCACTTGAAAGTTCGTAATACCGTACAGTGAGAACGTCATCGTGGGCGTTGGGTCCCCTGGCGATGCGAAGTTGTCCTGCAGTGTGAACACATCGATTTCCTGAATGGTTTTGGTACCGTTGAAATCGACTTCCAGCCAGTCCGGATATGCATCCTCTGTGGAATCGTTCCACCCTCCGCCTCCCTCCCATGACAGACCGCTTCGGTCTCCATTGATTGCACCCTCAGGTGGATAGGCGCGGTTGTAGCTGGAGGAAGCCATTACCGATCCGCCATTGGACGCCAATGCCAGATTGATCCGCCCTCCAGTGGTCACCACGATATTCGCAGGCGACGATTGTGTTGTTGCTCCCAAATTGTCGGTCGCTATCGCCGTGATGGCGTAGTTTCCTGCTAGCGCATTGTCCCACGTTGCCGTATACGGATTCGTCAGGCTCGCGCTCGTAGCCACCAAAGTCGATCCCGCGAAAAACTCCACCTTGCGGATGCTTCCGTCGATGTCGTTGGCCGATGCGCTTAACGACACTACGGCTGGTGCACTGAATACCGTGTTGTTGGCCGGAGCGTTCAAAAGTACTGTTGGAGGATTGTTGACCACACCTGTAGATGCATAGGCTTCGACCTCGGTGATACGGCTATAGGAGTTGAGCGCTCCGGTGACGTAAATGCGAATCTTCGTCGTCGTGATCGCCGCAAAAGTGATCTGACGCCAAACCTGGTTGTTTCCGGTGATGTTGCCGCCGGGGACGATGGCCCAGGACTGTCCATCCCAGTACTGGACCTGGAACGCCGTGATTCCGTAAAGAGTAAACGGCGTGCCCGGGGCAGGCTCTGCGGGATTGGCATAGTCATCCTGCACCGTAAAGACGTCGACCTCAGCGATCGTCTCCGGACCGGCGAAGTCCACTTGCAGCCAGTCAGGGAACGTACTGTCGGTACCGTCGTTCCAACCTCCGCCATTGGCCCAGGCGAGCCCTTTGCGGTCGCTATCGATTGCTCCGCCAGGTGGAAATCCGGAATTGTAGAACGACGAAGCGCTCGCCGTAGCGCCGTTTGCCGCTGCGGCCACATTCGTTGGAGGGATTGAAACGTTAAAACCTCGAAACTGGAATGTCCGGCTTATTCCGGAATCGAATGCGATCGTATAGGAATGCGTTGGCATGTCTGCGGTCAATGCAATGGTGCCGTCCTGATCGCTGGACTCCGGATCTGCGATGAATTCGTCGGGCACATTCCCGCATGGCGGACCTTTCGTACACTTGTTTGTCTGAAATACCGCGGGAGGACCAGGAAGTTGGGCGAACGCCGCCAATGTGACTTGCCGCGGATGGTGGAACCCCGCATTGTCGCCATTAGAGATGATAATTACATGGGGGTTGAGGTCCGAGACGAACGGAACAATCGAACTGGTATCGGATCCGTGATGATCGGCGACGTAGACATCCACGTCCTTTACCAAATCGCGGTCTGCAATCTTCTGTTCCGTGGGGCTCTGGATGTCGCCCCCAATAAAGTAGCGAAATGATCCCATCGTTATCAGCAACGAGATACTCAGATTGTTCTCGTCGTTACTCACTGCCGAGGGACTTTCTCCGATCACAAGGCCGTCGGCAGAAATGCATGTGACCGTCATAATGGGGTCCAAAGGCAAGGTCATGCCAGCAGTGAGGTGGTGAGCTCGATTGCCTACGGCGTTCTGGTAATCCTTAAATGTAACTTCACTGAGTTTGTCGACAGGCAAAAGGTCCTTGTCGCCGCGGTCGTAAGCCTCGCCAACCGAAACACCGAGATTGACGAGATCGTCGATGCCCCCATAGTGATCTTCGTGATAATGCGTATTGACAAAGAAATCGATGACGCTCACGTGGGCGCGGTCCATTACCGCTTTGACGCGGGATCCCATTCCGTTCTTGCCGCTATCGACAAGTAAGGTCTTACCTCCCGGTGCCACAAACAGTGTGGCGCTCGCCTGTTCGACATCAATATGGTAGATCCGCAACTGCTGGGCAGAAAGTGGAAGCGTCCAGACAAAAAACAAAAAGACGAGGGACTGGGCTCGTTTCGTTGCAATCTCCAAGGCGGCAAATCTCGGACGGAGCGAGTGGCATCATGGCAAACAATCGCGCTCGATAACAAGCAAAACTTCCCAAACTCTCATCAGTTAGAATTTGTGCATGTCCGTTCCGATCCGCGTTGACGCCTATTCCGGCTATCGCGCCAACGAGCGTCCACGACAGTTTTCCGTCGACGAGGATATTTTCGAAATCGTGTCGGTTGAAGACCGCTGGTACGATCCGGAGGCGGAATACTTCAAAGTCCGCACGACGGATGGAAAGAGATTTCTGCTGCGCTGCTCTTCTGACTGTAAGTGGACTCTGGAGAGCGCTTTCGATGGAATTGAATTCCCCGGCCGTCCAGGCATCACATTAGTAAATGTAGATACTCGATCGATCCGCGAAGCCGAAAGCTGGATTGCGGGATGTGAACGATGCGGCCAGAACAATCGGAGCGGCTCTTCGATTCGATTCTGGCGGATGTGTTGGAACGGCATGGCCCATTTGAATTCATCATGAGCGAACCGGCACGTTGCCCGAGTTGCCGAGCGGAAATTTCAGAGAAGTCTCTGGTCGAGCCTCACGGCGGACTTGAAGTCGATTTGGAGTTGCAAAAGTGATGCGCCAATTAGCTATCAGCGCTGCACTACGAACCTAAAGTGTCGACTTCCCCGCCTTCTTGCTGGCAACCCAACGCCGCTTGGCGGCATCGGACAATTTCTTTCGCGCAGCGGCCGACATTCGTCGCCTTTTCCGGGGTGCTGTAGCCGTTTTGGTGCTCCTCTTCTCGCTTGGCGCAGCGACTAGAGTCCTTCCCTTCTGTGATAATCGGCCTCCAATCCCGCGAATCTGAGATTCAATTTCGGAAATCTCTTCGTGGATTCGAGTGCGCTCAGCTTCAAGTCCTTTAAGGGCAAGTTCCAACAGTCGTTTTGTATCTGGCATGAGAAAAACTGTAACAGATTTGTGACGAAAACTATATTTGCAAGCGGGACCAAATCAATCACCTGAAACCTGACAGAGAGATTCCCCAGGGTTCCTTTCTCGATCCCAACAATTTGGTCAACCCCGGTTAAATGAGTGTTCAGACGCAACCATCTATTTTTTGCGGGCTAAATTGAAATGAATCTCCCCCAATTGCCATTGCAATTAGAAGTATCACGGCAGCAATCGACATCGAAAGTTAATTTCCTTTTCAGAATGCTATACGGCCTAAAGCACATTGTAGTTTTTGTGACTACTATGATAGTCTAACGAACGTTATGGATAGTACCGGCAGGAGGCGGGCGACATCCAGGATCCACCGGAGGGGAAATGACGCGGAATCGAGCTGCAACAGTTTGGTTAACGGGCTTGCCGGGGGCGGGGAAAACGACGCTTGCCGGACTCCTGGAAGTCGAATTTCGTTTACGGGGTCTTCTCGTAGAGTGTCTAGACGGTGATGCCGTCCGTATTCTCCATTCCAATGATTTGGGTTATTCCAGGCGAGACCGGAATATTCACGTTCGGCAAATCGGCTTGACTTGCAGTCTGCTGAGCCGCAACGGTGTCTATCCCATTGCCGCGATGGTGTCGCCATTTCGCCAGGTACGCGAACAAGTTCGCATGTTGCATGAACCCGGGCGTTTTATCGAAGTCTTCGTGTGCTGCCCGTTGGCCGATCTTGTCGCACGCGATCAAAAGAACCAGTACGCGCGAGCAATGAGGGGCGAGATCGCAAGTTTTACCGGCGTCTCGGATCCTTACGAACCTCCCCTCAATCCAGAGATAGTAGTCCACACGAACTCTGAAACCATTGAGCAGAGCTTCGATCTCATCAAGAGCTGGCTCCAGGACAACGGCTACCTCACTTATGAAGTCGAACGTTCGATTCAATCGGTTACCGCTTCGGATCGAGAGATTTCATATTCGCCGATCAGCACCTAGAGTTGCCGCTCCAGCCTGGCGTTCTGACTACTGAATTTCCCGAGCAACTCAGTTAGTTCAGGTCGTCATGAGACAGCGCTGAAATGCTTGTCTGAAGTCTCGCGCGGGATCCCCAACCCCATCGATTGCGCTGCTGCTCCCCGCTGCCTTCCATCATCAGCTTGGGCGGGTGCCGAGTTTGCCCTATTATCTTTGTAATGGAACTCATCGAAAGGCTAATAGCCTCACGTGATCGGATGTTGCCTCTATTCGATCTGACGGAACCAAAGTTAAGTCAGACTTACAAGCCCGGAAAGTGGTCAGTACAAGTGATTCTCCATCACATCACAGATACAGAAACTGTTTACTATGATCGCATCCGCCGAGTGCTTTGCGAGCCGCATCACCGCAGCGCATCCGCGCAAAACCCGAAAAGGATTTTATCGCCGAATTCGTGCCCATTCTTTCCAATGACTCATATAGTCGGGTTCCCTGGCTTTGAAAGTTTCCTGATCTGGCCGCCATTCCTCTTGGCCGGTTACCTCAGCCAGGCCGACGACGCCCCAGTAGCGGACTTGGGAATCCGTATCCTCCAGTGCCTTTATTAGTCCGCTGATTGCCTTTGGCGACTCTGTCCGTCTGAGAGCCTGCGCCGCCCCTCTCCGTATGGGCACTGAGTATGAGTCTAACAACGCCGTTAAGTCTGGGATTGCCTCTGGGTCTTCGAGGGATGTAGCCATCACGTTGCCGAGAATTTGCTGTTGCTGGTCACTGACAGCATTCCCTGGGCCTGTCAAGAAGACCTCTTTGAGATACTTCAGACTTGTTGCGTCCCCCTGAAGCACCAACGCGTTGGCGATTCTGATGCGTAATTCCGGATTGGTTGCCGTCTCCAGACCGACCCGTAGTGCGTTATTTGTAGCTTTACTCTTGCTGAATTCCAGAAATTCAAGGGCTGTACTGTTGGCGCTTCGGTTGTTCGGGAGTGTCAGCATTTCGGCGAGAATGCTGATGGCGCGATCCATCGGTGTGGTTCCACGACCATAAACGCCGTGCGGCACTGGGATGTACGCGTTGTACGTGTCCGTAAGGGAAGTTTTTCCGTTGTCGTCCGTCCGTAAGAAGAACAGGCCGTAGATCTGTTGTGCGGGAGTTTGCCAAACCGCTGCGTTTTGGGGAACGAGGGTCTCAAAGCGCACGGGCGATCCAGCTGAGCCGCTAATAGCATCATCAATTCTCAGCACGCCTTGATCCGCCCTTACTTGCGCATGCGTTCCGTTGGCTTCGACTGTTCTGTTGGCGCCTTGTTCAATGGTGAGGAGTTCTCCGAGGACTATTAAGTGGGATGTACTGACGAGCTTATCGAGATCCGGTACAGGGACGATTGTTGCAGTGGCCCGCAACAATGTCAGGCATGCGACTGCGAGTGCAATGGGGATGCGTCGAGAAACCATTGATCACCACCTTTAAGGAGACACCCAGGCAACGATTGTTCCCTCCATTTTCATATAGGCACCGCACGGGAAAAATTCGCCGTAAAGCGTTAGCATTTTCTCTACGAAAGGCAGTACTGCATTTATTAGCTTTTCTGAGTCTTGCTTTGGATTCATTACTCGGGTCGCGCTTCGTCTCTACGCATTGTATTTCCTTCGCTCGGGGATAGCCGAAGTTGCCTGATGCGAAAGGGCCGCAAGGATCATTTCTGAACGGCCAAGGTCACGTCCACCTTCAGCGTTTCGCCATCTGACCTTTTGACACTCAGAGGGATTACCTCGCCGTCTGAGACAACAGCATCTTTGACTGTCTTTTCGTCGGACACCACAGGGGAGATTGGGTTCCCAGCCTGTCTGCAGCCAACTGCGGATTTGTAATTAAGCGCGAGATGGACTTGGAACCGTCCGTCCGGCATGGGAGTCAGAGTTCCGTCGAGCATGTTTCCGATTTTAATTAAGGCTGCAACAGATGGTGCAGGAGTACACTCTGGCGGAAATGAGGCCGGAATCAGGTCGCTGACGTTGAACTTTCCGTTCGGACTCGTAGTGAGTGAAAGCGTGCGAGTCCCCCCAGGCGAAGTTCCATCAGGTTTTTGTATCAAGAGCACAACTTGGATTTTGACAGAGCTTGACGCGGAAGCTGAGATTGTGCGAGTACGGGCTGCACCAGAGCCGCCGCCCAAAGAATTCCTACAATGAATTTGCTGGTTTTCGGTGTCATTCGTTCCTCGGGATTAAGGACAGTCGCTGCGTTTGGTTGGTTCAGGTTGTCATTGAGAACGCGCTGAAATGCTTTTCTGGGGACCTGCGGAGGCACACTCAATTTCGGTCGCTCCAGCAGCCGTTATGGGGCTGCCGGATGGTTTGAAGTGAGAATCTCTCCGGTTGCGACGACCTGGTACTTGCCCTTTTCAAGGTAATTGACGTGATATCCCTCTTCCGTCCGGAGATTCGGCAATCCCTCCGCCTCGGCGTGCGGGGCTCCTGTGTGTCCGTCGTCTGGGGTATCGACGTACACGTGAAGCGTCTGCTCCAGCCCGCTTTCGTCCCAAGCCGGAAACGTGGACTTGTGCCGCATTGTTGTCTTTGTGGCTGGCATGTGTCCTCCTGTCGTCTGTGAAAAACGATCCCGAGAATTTATGACACATGAGCCGGACGGGAGTGGTCTACCTCGGTGAACGCCGTTGCTGGCGTTCTACGGTTGGCGTTCGTACCGGGGGAGGAATGCATCTCGAAGCGTGGCGAGATTTCGTCACAATGCAACCGCGTTAAATTCAGTTCAGAAAATGGCACTTTCAGATCGAGGTATCAACAAAAGGAGCAGGAAGACACTCAATAGAATGCAGTCTCACGATCGGCGGCTTCTGTTGCCGGTGCTGCTGCAGCTCTTCAACTCTGAGCCACACCGGAGTCATTGTAAGGAATCCCCTGAGGAAACAAGAGTCGCGGGCGGTCGCTGGAGCGTCGGCGGACAGGCGGATCACTGAGCGCCGCAGACGGTGGCGAAATCAAGCGTCGTCGAAACTGCGAGTGATGTCTGCGTCGCGGGCTGCAAGAGCGAGCGGAGGGGGTCTGGAGGGTAGTCCGAGGTGGTCCAGAATCTTCCGGGTGGCGACCGGAGGATGAATCGGTCATTCTTTTCCCGACAGGAGTTGCGTCCAATTCATGATGACGCTGATCGGAGGAACGTTCGCGACGTCCGATCTTACGGCAACCAGGAACTTCTGACCGTCGCGGCTGGGTTTGTATATATTGTGACTCCCGGACATGACATCCACGGTTCGCGGTATCGAAAACAGGTTCGTCCGGGTTCTCACATCGATGCGGGAACCGTCGCTGCCGAAAGAAACGGCCACCAATTTCCCCTCAGCGGAAATAAAATAGAGTTCCGTGCTGTCTCCTTTCCATTCAGGATGACTTCCACCGGACAACGACACCTGACTAGGTTGACCGGATGGGAAAGCCGTAACCCATACCTCGTTCCTGCCCGTCTGGTCCGTCACATACGCAAGCCATCGGTCGTCGGGGGAAAGCCGCCCGCCAAATTCATTCGCACTAGTTGTGTTCAAGCCCAGGGAGGCCACACTCTTGTCCTTCATATCCAAGACCTTCAGATCGACCAGGTTTTCCGGAGTCCACTCTTCATAGACAAGCCGATCGCCCAATCTAGTAAAACTCTGCGGCAGCTGATTCCTGGACGGAGCAGTCAGCGGGACGGGGGTATTGGCGGTTTTGTCGGCATCGGCAAGACACAGGGAGCCGCGACACAAGAACACCACTTGTTTGCCGTCAGGCGTCCAAATCGGCACTGTGCCCCTCTTGTTCTTGAGGGGGAAGAAACTAACATTGCCGACGCCAACGTCGCGAACAAATAGATCAATGCCTTCCTTGCCAACCTGGGAGGACACCACCCGGGATCCATTCCGGGAAAGATCGAAGCCGTCATATACGGCCGGTTCGCCCACAAGATCCCCGCGAGTGCCATCGCGGTCGATCCATCGAAGCTGGGCGCCTTGTTGAACCGGAGATTGCGTCCAGTATGCGAGAACTCCCGTGTGGGAAGCGGAGAAGGAAGGTAGGTTTTGGGGCAAACCACTCACCACTGGCCGGCGTTCTCCAATCAGGCGGTAGCTCGTCTCATCGAACGCATGCGCCCACAGCACTCCGTTTTCCACGTAGAGGAGATATCCCGGCACGTATCGTATGGGTGAGGTAATGGGTGAGGATTCGAGCCCTATGACAAGGGCCCGCTGTCCGCCGTCGATAGAGTCCACATAAATACCGCCGGATTTGCCCGTTACGACATAGAGGAAGTGTCTTCCGTCGCTCAGGAACTGGGGCCATTGATGCACTTCCCTGCTGGAAGGATCCAGGGTAGTGAGTTGCGAAGGTCTTCCACCTGGAAATGAAACTTTGAAGATCGCTCCATTCGCGCCGGTATACAAGATGACATCGTCACCCCAGGCGGCGCCCAAAGAACCGTCCGTGAACCCCCTGAAGGGGCTGATGATCTCGGGGGATCCGCCTGCAATCCGGACCTGATACCAGACGTTCAGCGCCCGGAATCCAAGCCACTTGCTGTCCGGCGACCAGAAAGGGCTGACGGCCCCCTCCGTTCCGGGAATGGGTTGTGCAGTCTCCGACTTCAATGCCCGAAACCAGAGCCGGCTCTTTCCGTCATCCGAAGTGGCAGTGAATGCAAACCACCGTCCGTCAGGGGAAACCGCGAACGGAACAATCCATGCCCCCGCATAGAACGAGGCGCCCGCCGGGGGGAATTCCGAAAAGCGCACCAGATCGGTAAGGCCAGCGGGCGCATCGCGCGGGCTGCGGGAGTTTAGAAACGAAGCCGCCAGCCATGTCAAGATGGCTGCGCCCAGGATTGCCGACAGCCATAAGGCACGTTCCCGCCTGCTGCGTGGAACGAGAGGCATTCCTTCCGGCGGCGCCGTTCCAACGGGGGTCTCTCCAGCCAGCTCCAGCTCGATGCGCAAATCTCCCACATCGCGCCAACGTTTCCTCGGGTCTTTCTGAAGGGAGCGCCGTAGCAATTCGCGGAATCTGGGCGGTACGTTCGACGGCAGTTTGGTCCAATTCGGGTCGCGCTCAATGACTCGTGCCAGAATCTCACCCACTCCGTCACCCTCGAACGCCGGCCATCCGGTCAACATCTCATAGAGCACGCATCCAAACGCGAAGATGTCGGTGCGTTTATCCACCATCCGGCCTTTCGCTTGTTCCGGGGACATGTACGCCGCTGTACCGAGAATCAGGCCTTGCTGCGTGGCCGCATTGCTCAGCGTCGGCGAATTCGAAGGGTTCGTATCCGATGGTTGCGCCTCGAAAGCCTTCGCCAATCCGAAGTCCAGCACCTTCAGTTTTCCCTCCGGCGTGATCTTCACATTCGCCGGCTTCAAATCGCGGTGAATGATTCCTTTCTCGCTGTCGTGCGCAGCTTGCAGCGCGTCGGCGATCTGCTTCGCGATTGCAAGCGCTTCGTCCATCAGGATCGGGTCGCGCTTGATACGTTCAGCGAGAGTCTCTCCCGGTACGAGTTCCATGACGAGAAACTTTCGCCCGCCGGATTCTTCCAGGCCATAGATGGCCGCAATGTTGGGATGATTCAACGAAGCCAGCATGCGAGCTTCGCGCTCGAATCGCGACAGGCGGTCGCTGTCATGACTGAAAGCCTCGGGCAGGAGTTTGATCGCCACGCTGCGGCCCAGCTTTGTGTCGTTGGCCTGGTAAACTTCGCCCATGCCGCCCGTGCCCAAGTGGCTGGTGATCTCGTAGTGCGCGAGCCTGGTTCCAATCATGACGCAGTGAAGATCCACAGACGGATTCCAGTGTGGTGTCTCATAGATGGCTTAGCAGCCATTTCCCGAAAGCGACTATACACCCTGTCCTCCGGAAACAGCAGGATGGGGATTTGACAGCGCCACGCGGGTTCCCTATAGCATTTCGCGAGGTACTGGAAATATGAGAACGCCGCTCTTCATCGCCTCCAACAAGATCTCTTTCGACCCCGGCGTGATGATGAAGCGAACGTCGGGCTGAATCCGGCGTCCCTTGAGGATCGATGCTGCAATCGCGAGATCCTCGAACTTCGCGTTCGCGCACGATCCGAGGAACACCTGATCGATGTGCGTTCCCTTTACGTCGCCGATCGGCTTTGTGTTCTCCACTTCTTGAGGGCAGGCAACCATGGAAACGAGATTCGTAAGGTCGACGTCGATGGTTTTCGCGTAAGCCGCCCCCGGGTCGGCGTGCACTTCCGTGTAGGCGCGCTCTCGTCGTGAAGCCAAGTACTCGCGCGTTTTGCTGTCCGGCGGCACGAAGGCGCACTTCACACCCATCTCCATCGCGAGGTTTGTCATCGTCATCCGCTCGGACACGCTGAGGTTTTCCAGAAGATCACCGTAGAACTCGACGGAGTTGTACGTGCAACCGTCGGCTCCAAGAGTGTCGATGAGATAGAGCATCAGGTCCTTCGAATAGACCCCGCTGGGAAAGTTGCCGCGCAGTTGAATCTTGTAGGTCTCGGACAAAGCAGCTGATAATGTCGCTAAGCACGGTGTCACATTCGAAGAGGCTGCAACCGTTTTTCTCGACCTCGATTATCTGCTGATTCGTGACGCAGTCGACCCTGAGCGATTCGTTGCCATGGGAATGTCCGGACAAGCGCGGGTTCTGTTCGTTGTCCATTGCGAACGGGGTGACAATATTCGAATAATCAGTGCTCGGCGCGCGACGCGCCGAGAGCGTGAGACCTATGAGAAAAAACAAGAGTCGGATTGAGCCATCGAGGGAATCACTCCGGGAAATTCCCGAGCAGGATTTTTCACGCGCCATCCGGCCCAATCGGTACGCGAACCTCCGGGGTGCATTCAAGCACGCGGTTTTCGTCGATCGTGAAGTTTGGGAACATTTTGGAAGCGAGGAGCGAATATTGGGCGTGTTGCGACTTCTGGTTGAGATCGCAAACAAACGTTCGGCATAGGCACTTGCCGCAATTCGATCAACGTCACCTTAATTCCAAATCAACGACATTGTTTAACGATCCCATCGGTCTGGTGGCTCACAAGGGCGGTGACTTGACGCTTCGTTGATCGTCAACCGCAAAACTCACCGGCGGCGTCTTCACGGAATCGAATTCCGACGCGGACAGCAGGCCCGCGTTGCGCAACTGCTCAACCAGCTTTGTATAGCGATCGCGGAGATCATTCTGGAATCGTTCGGATTCGGCGTTATACGTATCGATATCCTTCCAAAATAAGGTGTAGTCTTCATCTCCCCGAAGGGACATCGGGATAGTCGGAGCTACAGCTGAGCGAGACCGCTGTCGTTGTCGAGAACGTCAGACTCATCTGAGTGACTTCGCGCATGGTGGACCACAGATTGATCACAACGGCAAATCCGTTCTGGGTGCTGGTCTCCAGATTCCGAATGGACGGGGCCTGCTTCGGAATCGTCAGGCTGGAGCCCACGCTATTCGACGGTGAGAACGTGGTCTGAACCGTTCCGGCCTGGAGTGTTCCGCTGAAGCTAAGTGCCCCCGCGACTGTACCGGTCTGAAATCCGATGGGGCCTGCCGAAGAATTTCCGCCAAAGCGGGCCTGCAGCGTGTTGGCGGGAATGACAAACGTGGTCTGACGCCCGCCGGAAGCAAATTGAATGGCCGGATCATCCTGAGGAATTGCGGCGTTGGATGAAAATCCGAGCGTCACGCTGCCGGTCACGTCGTGAGGGAATGCCGTCGGCAGCGTGAGTCCCAACGTCGCCTGAGCTCCAGCGCCAGGCGGCGATGGACTAAAGACGAAGTTGGGCAGCGGAGTCGCGAAAACCGCCGTCAGATCTGCAACGAAATCATTGGAAGGGTTCAGATCCCCAGCCGTCGCTACCGAGATCGCGTGGACAACGCCAGGAGCCGCGGCACTGGAAACCGAAATGGCAAGATCCAAACTCGTCGACGCGCCAGATCCCAGTGCTTCGGAACCAAAGTTTGTCGAGTGCGTGCTGACAATGACGAGGTCGGGAAACGGCACGACAACATTGAATGCCGCCAGAGCGCTGGTCCCATCCGATGTCGTTAGTGTTACGCCGCGCGCCCCGAGCACCGCATCGGGAGCAATGGTGAACGTCACCACCGCCGACGTCGCACTCGATACAACGATGGTGCTTACGGAAATTCCGCTACCCGCATCCAACGTCAGTCCGCTGCGAAATCCTGCTCCCGTCAATGACGCCACGACGGCGGTACCCGGGAGGCCGACGGGTGGAGCGATGGAAGTTACTCCGGGAGGCGGAATGACCATGAAAGCAAAAACATTGCTTGTTCCTGCGGAAGTCGAAATCGTAATGGCGCGTGGGCCGGGAGTAGCAGCCGCCGAAATTGTAAACGTTGCAGTCGCCGATGTTGGGCTGAGCACACTCAGTTTGGTTACCGCAATTCCGTCGATATGGTTGATGGCCAGAGTTGGATCGAAATTCGCCCCCTCCAGAGTGACATTGACGATGCTATTTCCCCGTGCCGAGTTCGCTGTGATGCCAATGACTGCCAGTCCAAAAGAGACCTTTCGAATGCATCGTCTCAATTGTCCCGCACGTCGGTTTCATGCTCTCGACTCCAATGGGAGCCACACGGCGCGCCCATGTGATGGACAGCAGGCAATTCCCGGGAATAATAGAATTCTCCTGTTGGTCCGTTTCGCTGAATCGACTCTCGGACATCCGCTATGCGTCATTTCTACGAATGCATTCATTCAATTGAGCATGCCGACGCGAACGCGGAGTTGTACCAATGGGACTGCGTAGGTTTCATTCGGTCTGAAGTCTGTACGCAATTGCTCGACCATGACCCTGAGAGCCAGCCGACGCACGATCCTGATGCCTCGTGAAGAATCTTGGCGCGCCAGCCTGGACTGGGCAGATAAGCGATCGGGCAAATAAGTGGAGAGAAAAAGCGGAGTGGCCCGGTGCGGGCCACTCCGCTGATGTTGCGGCATTCTGCGGGAATCAACGTGTGGCGGAAAGGACGGCCGTCTCTGGAGCGCTGCTGTTTCGCGCTTCGATTTCAAGCTTCGACTGCGGCAGTGCATGTCCGGCTCGATATCCCTCCCACTGAAGCTCCGAAAGAAAGTAAACGGTTCCATATCGATGGAACAGAAACCGGCTGCGTGTCGGATTGCTATTCGCAGCAGGAGTGGTAATCAGCATGGCAATCGTGCCCGAACTGTTGCTGATCTGGATGCCGTTTTGACTTGCGAGCGGCATCACGGAGTAGGCTCCCGCAGGCAGAAGCTTACCGCCGATATAGAAATCGAACGGGATATTCGCTTTCATCTGAACAGACTGCGCGAACAGTCCAGACGTGAAAGCGGCCAGCAGCGCAATCAGAAGAGCTGTGCGCGTGCCGAATAATCGAACTGAATGTCTTTTCATGGGAGTCTCCTTGTTTGAAATTCGGCATTTCGCCGATATCACACTGGTTGCAAGCGCTACGCCGGATTCAGAAGGAGCCAAGTGTTTGAAAATGCGTGTGGAAAGAGCAGGAATGTATCGATTCGGATACGTCCATGTATCGGACCGGTTGCGCCTGGCGGACTGCACGGAAGTTTAAGCGCCTGAAGTGAATCCAAAAAAAAGGGCGCTCGGAGAGCGCCCTTGTAGTCTGCACCGCATCGGATGCGGTTCTCTGTCGACCAGGGTTTTCATAGCGCTCTCCTTTTATTGCTCTGTTGCTAATTTCGATTTCTTCGGACGAGCAGGCTCCGACTGGCTGCCAAGATGGCAGGAAGTCCGGACCATCCGGGTGTTTTCAAAGCTTTGTTCCGGCCGTTGGCTGTCTTGCCGGATAAGCGTGCTGTCCGGTCCCCAGAGATCCGTGAAGACGTGACCGAGTTCGTGAAGAAGCAGGACCGCCAGATCGTTTGCGTTTTGACCGAAGCTTCCGGGAGTGGAATTGAGAACGACGAGGATCTGGATTCCGACGAGTTCACCTTTACTGTTTTTCAGGTGGCTGAGTTGTGTGACCGCTGCGTGGATGTTTCCGGCAGAGCCATTTTCCAATGGCGCCGTTGTCAGAAATACTCCCGCTTCGAGGCCGACCGATGAGCGGTAATTATTCAGCAGATACTTCAGAACCCTGGAGGGGTCATGCCCGGCCGAAACTGCCGGCCAGTTGAAAAGTCTGGCGCACTCATCATGCGTGGCCAGCGCATTCAGCGCGGTATTTCGTGCGGATTCGAGAATTTGCCATTCTCCAGCCTTGTTGATGGTGTCTGGAACTGGCGGCTCTGCGGAAAACGCAGAACCAAAAGAGAAAATGACAATCGTAAAGACGACTAGTGCCTTCTGAAGAATCTGAATCATTTGTGGATCCTCCCGTTTCGGAAAGTGGCGTTTCATGCCAGGTTCCGAGTGCACGCGAAGGATCGCTCCGGACTATGCGTAAGTGATTGGTAAAGTGGCCGCGAGTGAGAAGGCTGTATCTATCCGGATACCGACATGTATCCGGCAGACACTATTCCGGGATAAATCAGCGGAATTTCAAAAGGCAACTTTGCGGATTTCTTCGAGCGCTTCACGCAAAGCAAAATGGCTGATCAGTCTTTGAAGGTATGTGGGATTCATATCCAGAATCTGCGCCGCGCTGGTGACGTTTCCACGAGTTTTTTTCAGAGCATCGAGAATCATTGTGGATTCGAAATTACGTACTGCGCCCTTCATCTGTCCTGGTCGCGGTGGAGATTCCGCCGATTCCGTGGTTTCGGGTGGTAAATCCTCGGGAAGAATACTGGACGATTTGCCAAAGGCGATGGCCCGCCGGATCGCATTTTCGAGACCGCGGATGTTTTCGTCCCAGCGGCGTTCCTGAAGAACGAGCTTTGTTTCCAGCGGAACGGGGCCGAGCTTGCGTTTTGTCCGGTGCCGGTGTTTTTGGACAAAGAAGTCGACAAGGGGAAAGATATCCTCTTTGCGCTCGCGCAGTGGCGGCAGCTTGAGTTTGATAATAAACCGGGAAAATAAATCCTTTCGAAATCGTTCGACTTCGCGATTTGAGGCCGCCACGATGCGGACATCCGCACGGGTTGGGCGATCGGCGCCCACCCGCATCACTTGTCCGTCCTCCATGATTCTCAGCAGCGCGGCCTGGCTCTCCATCGACAATTCCCCGAGCTCATCGAGAAACAGCGTGCCGCCGTCTGCCTCGGTGAAAAACCCTTTTCTCTCGCTGACTGCACCGGTGAAACTACCCTTGACGTGTCCGAAGAGGTCGCTTTGCAGGAGTGTGTCGGTTGTCGCGCCACAATTGACGACGACAAACGGGCCATTGCTGCGGGCGCTGTTTCTGTGAATGGAGCGCGCCGCCAGTTCCTTGCCGGTACCGGTCTCACCGAGAATAAGCACGTGCTCGTCGGATGCCGCAGTGCTGGAAAGATCATCCCGGACCTTCCGGATCGCCGCGCTCTTGCCGATCATGCCGTGATCGAAACTAGCCTCGCGGCTGTACTGATTGTTCTCGGATTCGAGCCATTCGACATAACGGATATGTTCATGGCCTACGGCCCCAATATTTGCCATTGCGGACACCAGACGGAGGTGTTGTTGGTCGAAGTGCGCCCGGTCGCTGGTCGAATCCAGGTAAAGCACTCCCAAGCGATTCCCCATCACGTTTAATGGCACACAGAGGATGGAGCGGACGCGTTCAACAACGATGCTCTCCGTAGAAGCCGGATCACCGAGAAGGTCGTTCCGGAGTATGGATTCTCCCATGCGTAGCACGCGGACCGTAATGGTTCTGCTCGCGCGAAAATTCTCGTTACCCGGAACGCGCCACCGGCAGACCGGCGACGGCAGGAAGCCCTGTCCGTCCTCGGTTGCGAAGAAAATAGCCCCGTGCTCGGCGGGAACAACTTCAAAAATTCGTTCGAGAAGGACATGGAGAATCTGCTCGGAATCCTGAATACTGGCGATCTCGGCGCCGAGCTGAAGCAGCACGCCCATATCGTGAGTTGTGCGGCGCAGGTCTCGGGAGTCGATGTGGTCAGGCAGGAACGAAGTATCGCCCAAATCCAATTCGATGGTCTCGCTCCGAATGACATCGCCCTCGTCGAGTTCCGCCAGTTCCGGAACTGTACTGGAACCGTCATGGACGAATTGAAAAACCATCTGACCTAAGCGCACGCGATCTCCGTGATGCAACTCACTGCGATGGATCCATTTGTCATTGACGAAGGTTCCATTGGTGCTGGCGAGATCGACAATCACGTACTGCCCATCTTTGAGTTCGATCCGGCAGTGCCGGGTCGACACCGTGGGATGATCGATGACGAAATCGTTGGAGAGGTCCCGGCCAATGCTGGCGCCCCGCTCTTCCAGGATGTAATTACCTAAACCGATGAGTTGTGCTGCCATAGCTGCAGCTGATTGTATGCGAATTGAGTGACTGTAGGGCCGGTCATAGAAGGTGTGAAGGAATGCGATTCCGACGCCTCTCCCAACGGGCTGATCCGCATTCACACATGACGCCGCCGGCTGAGGATTGGGAGATGGGGGTCTGACCCCAATCTCCCGCGAGTCTGGCAGCCGGCGTGCCTTCGGTAGGACGCTCCTATCGATCGCAATAGAAGTCCGGGTCACCAAGCTTGGCCTCTCCGTTTTCAATCACGACGAACACCATTTTGAAGAACAATTGCTGGTAGATCTCATCAGGGGCGGGAGCCGCTGTATTTGTCGCGTTCTTCACCGCGGTTTCAACGAAGTAGCCGCCTCCGGCCATCGGGGAGGAAAACCTGGTAAACGGCATGTTCACGTTAGGCGATCCGGCGAATGGATCGGACGCGCCAGAAACCGTGGGGAACTCGGGATCTGGCAGAATGAGGATCATAAATGGCATCGCGCATTCGAACCGGATCGTCTCCGTCCTGGTGAGGATCACGGGAATGTGATTGGGGTCACCGTTGGGTTTGCGACCCTTATCCTCGAACCGCGGTTTTTGTCGTCCCCCCGGGTTCTTCTGCCTGTCCTTCCATTCATCAATGTAGGACGCTTTGCCGGAGACGCGATTCCGCCGCTTCTCCCGCTTAATCATTTCGGCTTCGTCCGCGCCGCTCTTTATCCTGTCCTCCCAATCTTTGTTTGGTTGCTGTTCGATAAGAACGGTAAACGGGTCCAGCCTTGGTTCAATCAACTGGGGTACCTCGGCCTGCTGAGTTGTACTTTGTTTTGACATCGTCGTGCGTCTCCTCCGTTGTTAAGGGTTAGCTGTCGTTTTCTGTTACCTTCTAAATTCGTCTGGGTCTTTCAGCAGGACCTCAGTCACTCCATCCTCACCTGGAATGAGGTGAAGGCCGCCGCCACTTCTTAAAGCGTTTTTTTTGGACATAATCTACAAAGATCCCGCATTTTTTCATCCGGAGAGTCGCCGGAGGTGGCGTTCGATGTTCTGACTGGCGCCTGCGTCAGCGCTTCGTGAGGCGCCGTTTCGGTGCCAAATTCCCAATCGCGCGGCAATCTGGTGAGCTGATCTTGCGGTGGTATAGCCATGCAGAAGTTCTTTCTGGACGTCGCTGTTTAGCTATGGAACAAAGATTAGCTGCGCCACACTATCACAAGTGTCGATGGCGCTGTTACCACCGCTGTGTTAACGTGCGTGCCAGCAAATCATTCTGTCATTTATGGTTGCACCAGGACGGGAACCAGATCTGTGGCTGAGTCGAGTGACGATATAACCAAACTTTTGCGGGCGTGGCGAGATGGCGATGAAGGCGCGCTGCATCTACTGACGCCACTCGTCTATCGGGAGCTTCAACGGACCGCAAGGAGATATCTGGCACGCGAACAACATGCGGATTCCTGGCAGTCCACGGTCCTTGTCAACGAAGCATTCCTCCGTTTGGTGGACTGCCAGAAAGTCGATTGGCAGGACCGCGTGCACTTTTTCCGCCTCGCCGCAAAAAAAATGCGCGAAATTCTTGTAGATTATGCGCGAAAAAAACGCTTACAGAAGATGGGAGGAGGTGCTCTGCAGCTTGTGCCGCTCGAAGAAGCGCCACAGGTACAGAGCCGGCAGGAAAACCACGTGGATTTGATTCTTCTCAACTCGGCGCTCGATCAACTTGAAGCGATGGATCCGCGCAAGACTCAGATTGTGGAAATGCGGTTCTTCGCGGGACTAACTATCGAAGAAATTGCGGAGACCTTGGGGTTAGGGGTATCCACGATCCACAACGAACTGCGCCTGGCAAAAGTCTGGCTATTCCGAGCAATTCAGGAGGGGAAGATTGATGAATCCTGAACGCTGGCAGGAGGTGCAGAAGATTTACCTGGGAGCAGTCGGATTGGATGAGGTCGCAAGAACGTCCTTTCTGGAAAGGATGTGTAGCGGCGATCCGTCCCTCAAACAAGAAGTCGATTCCCTTTTGAGTTTCGATAACAAGATGGAAGGTTTTCTGGAGCAAACGGCAGTTGAAGTATTAGCCCAGATGTACGGTGCGGACAAAACCGTCGCGGACACAGTAGTCTTAGATGATTTCATAGGTACAGTTATCGACGACCGATACGTTGTCAGTAAGTTCATTGGCGCGGGCGGAATGGGGGATGTATATCGCGCCGACCACCGGTTAATGGGCACGCCGGTTGCAATAAAGCGGCTGGCAAGCCGGTTTCGTGACAGGCAAGACTACCGCCAGCGATTTATCGACGAGGCGCGACATGCAGTATTGCTCGATCATGAAAACGTGACGGGAATAAAGGACGTCGTCGAACAATCCGGCGAAGTCTTTGTTGTCATGGAGTTCATTGACGGCCAGACACTGCGCACTCGACTCGACCATCCCTTTGGCGTCGATGAGTTTCTCGACATTGCCATCCAGTGCGCATCCGCACTGACTGCTGCCCATAACGAACGCATCGTCCACCTCGACATCAAGCCCGCCAACATCATGCTGACGGGCTCTCAAAAGGTAAAGGTTTGTGATTTTGGCGTTGCCCGTCAGCTCGCGGCGACGGGGGAAGACGGCAATAACGGATCGGCGGCCCATTGGAAATTAGCCGGCACCCCGGCTTACATGGCGCCGGAAGTGATCAAGGGCAATCAATTCGATGCTCGAGCCGATATATTCTCGCTGGGCGTCGTCTTCTATGAAATGCTGGCGGGAAAACACCCCTTCCGCGCCGAAGATTTAAAGGCGACCACGAACCGGATCATAATGGACGATCCTCCGCCAATTTCGCTGTCGAACCGGAAACTCCCACGTAGATTGATACGCCTTCTGGATGCAATGTTAGCCAAAGCCCCAGATCGGCGCATCGGTTCGACCGCCGATGTGCTACGGGAACTGCAGATCGTTCGTCTCCAGCACAATTTCCTGAGAAATACGTGGCGTGGATTTACGGCATCAGTTAAGAGAAGGCCACTGGCGTGGGCAGCCGCTGCTTTGATTCTGGTTATAGCGGTCGCAGGCACCATCTATTTCGAGCCCATCTCCATCGTACTCCGACACTCCTCAAAGAGGATGATGGCCGTGCAGTTGTATACGCAAGGTCACGATTTACTTAACGAGTATTACAAACCCGAAAATATCGATGCCTCCATCGACTTATTCGACCGGGCCCTTAAACTCGACTCCACTTATGCCGAGGCCTACGCGAACCTTGGAGAAGCCTACTCGATGAAGTATGAGAACACCACGGACGTAAAATTGCTCCAATCGGCAATGAATGCCTGCCTGAATTCCAGAACTTACGACAAAACACTTGCCGAGGCGCATGTCTGTCTGGGCACGGTCGCACAGCAAAGAGGCAAGTTTGAAGACGCGGCCGCAGAATATAAAATAGCCCTTAAATCCGATCCCAATGCAGACAGCGCACACCGCGGTCTAGCGCGAGCACTCGACAGTCAGGGCAAATTTGAAGAGGCGAAAGAGCAGTACCTTAAAGCCATTGAGAAGAATCCCAACTACTGGGCATCACATTCCTGGTTTGGAGAGTTTTACTACAAGCGCGAAATGTTTGATGACGCAATCAAGCAATTCGAGACGGCGTCGGCCTTGTCTCCCAACAATGGCCGCGTCTATTATTCGCTGGGCACTCCCTATTTTCTGAACGGCCAATTCGATAAGGCCATAGAGTATTTCGAAAAAGCTCTCGAAAAGCAGCCTTACCTCACGCGAGCTGCCAACAACCTCGGCGCGGCCTATTTCTTAAGGCGCTCCTATGACAAAGCAATCCCAATACTGAAAGATGCGGTCGACAGGAGCGAGGGCAGCACCAAAGACTATTTAGAGGCGGGGAATTTGGCGCGGGCCTATTTCTGGAGTGGAAATAGAAAAGACTCTTTTGAACTCTACAAACACGCGATCGATCGGGCAAATACCCACCTGGAGGCAAATCCGGGAAACGCCGACGACCATCTGGCGATCGCCTTATACAACGCCATGCTTTCCGAAGAAACCAGAGCGATGACTAACCTCGAGATCGCTCTGCGCGGCCATGATCAAGATGCGCACAGCCTGGAAACCGCCGCATGGGTCTACGTGCAATTTAAAAAATATGAAACCGCATTCGAGAGTCTGGAGCGCGCGCGGAGTCTTGGACTCAAACCTTTCAAGATCAAAGCAGACCCGGAATTAGACGCGCTTCGCGTGTCCGATCCGAAGAGGTACGACAAGCTTTTGGCGAACAAGTGATTCTAAAAAACATTCAGGAGGCCCATTCCATGGTAACGAAGCCCGTACAAAGCACAGACAATTCGATAGTCAAGCGTGACCCAGCCGATCCGTTCCTCGTTGTGCTCGATAAGCATGGAGCGAACTGGCATGAGGAAATCCAACCAGGCCGAGATGCAACTGAAATGCGCAGCCGGCTGAATTCCTTTACGACAATTCTGGACAATGGGGTTCCCACGAGGATGACCCGGGACGAGGCCTATCACACGAAGTGGGACGGCAGAAAGAGGGCAGGCCGGAAGGACAAGCCTCGCTACCATGGATCAGATCACCTTCCGATCATCATGACGGAAGGAGAATCCATCCGGTTTGAGGCCAGTGTGCCCTTTTTAGTCACGATCATGCCCGAACCCGAAATTGACCAAACGGGTATTACGAACCCATTCGTGAATGTCCCGGACGCAGATGTCCCATTCGCGGAGTTTTCCAAACAAGACGTCAACACAACCCGATATTTTGTTCAGCGCGTGGTGAAGGCGGGCGATGACGTTGTAACCCAATTGTTCTGGAAAATGATTTTCGTCGTTATGGATGACGGAACGCCTCAGCTCGTCGACCCAGATTTTTATTGCGACCGATAGAGCAATCGGGCACGGGATATCCCGTGCCCGAAACGTTTCTCCTATTCCCGCCATAAATAAAGAACACACAGAAAACCATGTCCAGGTAAAGACTGAAGGAGACTCCCGATGGCAATCCGTAAACAAATGTGGTGGGCTGCACTAACTCTAATGTTTTGCCTTGCGTCGCAGCCAGCGTTTTCGCAAGGCCTGACTGCGGTAAGTGGGGTCGTAACCGACCCGGCTCTTGCCCTCGTTCCTGGAGTCAAAGTAACTATAACGAACAGTTCGACTGGTTTTGAGCTTCCCGTGATGAGCAATGAAAAGGGTTCGTATTCGGCGTCACAACTACTCCCGGGAACCTATAAGATCCGCGCGGAATCCGGGAATTTCAAGACACTACTTGTCCGCATTGTCCTGCCTGTGAATGGGGCTGTAATACTGAACCTGCCGCTCGATATTGGTGCAAGCACGACTGTCATAGAAGTCACCGCTCCGACCGAACTGTTCAACAACACGAACGCCGAGCTCGGCACGGCATTCGACCGGCAGAGGATCACTGGCCTTCCTCTCAACGCGCGCAACATCGTGGGGCTGCTGGTGTTGAATCCAGGCGTAAGCCTTTCCGACAAAGCCGGTGAGTTCGAACGTGAAGACGGAGGACAAGACGCCGGCGCACGCAACGATCAGCAGAACATTGTTCTGGATCGCATCAATATCAACCAGCAGGAAGGAGGAGGTGCGCTCGAGGGTGCCATCCCAACGACTCTGGATTCGGTGCAGGAATTCATTGTCCAGACCGCCGGTTTTGGGATCAGCGCCGGCTGGGGCAGCGGCGCACAAGTGCAGCTTGTCACCCGGAGCGGCAGCAACACGTGGCATGGTTCTGCGTATGAGTTCTACCGCACGACTGGCACGTCTGCCCGGAACTACTTCTCTCCTGATCCCACTCCTTCTCCGCTGATCCGGCACATTCCGGGCGTTTCTGCCGGTGGACCGATCGTCAAGGATAAGCTGCTGTTCTTTGGAACTTATGAACATAACAGCGATCGTAGTTCAACCCTGGTAAGCCGCTCGGTTCCGACCCTGGAGTTTCTCAACGGGATCGTGCGCTATCAACGCAAAGACGGCACATTCGGTGTGATCACGGACGGTCCGGGCGGGATGCTCGAGCAGTACACTCTGATTCCTGGCGATCGCTGGAATTCCAACTTAATAGGCACAGCCGGGATCCTGGAACAATTCAGGCCTTTCTCAGCCGACAAAAGCCGCACGTTGCCAAGCACCATCGACAATGGCGCGAATATCCTGACATATCGATTCAACGCGCCATTTATTCGAAACAGAAACGTTTACATTTCCCGGATAGATTACAACATCAATTCGAGAAATAACGTCTACGTTCGGGGAACATTGAATGACGATGTACGTACGCTATCAGGAGGCGCAGAAACCCTTCCCGGCTTTAATAATGCCAGGACCCACATCGATAACAGCAAGGGCTTTGCCGCCAACTGGAATAGCACAATCTCCAGTAATTTGACCGGGAGTTTTTCGACAGGCCTGACCCGTGAGTCATTCGAAGATACGGGCAACGCGGTCTCCAACTATAGCCCCCGGATCTTCACCAATCTGGTGCAAACGGCCGGGGCATCCCGACAGGCGATCAACACGTGGAATGCCGTCGGGAATCTGAGCTGGTTGAAGGAGAGTCACGCCATCGAAATTGGAGTGAACTATCGTTTTATCGATAATTACCTTCGCTCATCCGACATCGCTAATCCGCCACTTTATGACTCTGCTGCCAACGTAACAGCCAATGCGGCGGGCAGTGCCCTTAGCCGGGCGCTGGGCGCCGCGGAGTTCGCTAACGTTGCCGTGCCGAATAATCTCGGCGATGCTCTGCTGGTGGCCACAGGCTCGGCTTCCAGGTTTTCAGAACGCGTCCAGTTCGATCCTCAGGGGCAACGGCTGCCGGCAGCGTCACCGTTTGTTCGCAACTTCCGTCTTCAGGAATGGGAATTCTTCGTGGGAGACACGTGGAAGATAAATTCGAACGTCAACCTGTCTTACGGACTTCACTACGCGATACAGACTCCGCCGTATGAACGAAACGGGGTCCAGGTGAACTGGACAGAAGACCTGGGACAACGGTGGCGGGAAATGAGGAATACGACAAAAACCTCCGATCAGTTTTCACCGCTTGCCGTCCAATTGGCCGGCCGCGGCAATCAACTGCCGGACTTCTATACGATGGATACCAACGATTGGGCTCCGCGCGTTAGCGTGGCCTGGTTGCCCGGCTTTGACAATGGATTATTGGGAACTCTGGCCAGGAAGGGTGGCCAGCTGGTAGTGCGGGCAGGCTACGCGCTGCTGTACGATCGAATCGGAGGCCGCTTCGCCCGAGACGCTGCGACTCTCGGCTCGATCGGTCTCCTTGTTGCAAACAACACGCCGGGAAGCTCTTTCTCAGTAGATGGGTCGAACGGGACCACACGAGCGCCACGGATCGGAGTGGGAGGGTCTCTGCCGCGGGACCAGTTCCCATTCGTCAATCAGTCGGACTTTAAAGTGCCCAGCGTAACCGCGGGACCAGGTTCTCTGGTTACCACAGGCATTGATCCCGGCTTGCATTCTCCGGCCAATCATCTGGTGAATTTCACGATCTCTAAAGAGTTACCCCGTGGATGGGCTGTGGAAGGCTCCTATGTTGGCCGTTTCGCTCGAAATCTTCTTGGGCAAGTCGACATTGCCGCACCGCCGAACGTTCGCGACACCGTAAGCGGCATGACATGGTACGAGGCGACAAACTCGCTGTTCACCCAGTACATGGGAAGGGGAGCTGCGGTGAGCGATGTCCAGCCGATCGCCTGGTTCGAAAATGTCTATCCGGAAATGAAAGGTTTCGTTGAGGGAAAGCTAGGACGTACGTTTACCAGCGCCACACAAGCCTGGTACGCGTATCTGCTTCAGCAAAGTCCTACCGGACCGAGTCTCACACCCGGACCTAATGTCGCAATTAGCCAGTTCGACCGGTTGAGGGAACTCGAAGTCGGCCTGGGACGGGACAAGCTGTTCAACCCGCAGGCGCAGTCCTTCATGCTCGTTGGTAATTTCTCGCGATCGAATTACAACGCCGCGGAGTTCAGTGGTCGAAAACGTTTTGGTCAGGGCTTCAGTTTGGGAATGAATTACACGTTGTCCAAGTCCATGGACCTGACGTCTGCCGCGGAAGCGAGAGGATTTCGCCCCAATAAAGACACCAGCGAAGGCATCGCAGCGGACCCATTGAATCCTGGCCTTTCTTATGCTCTTTCGGATTTCGATCGACGGCATCAGTTCAACTCAAGTTTCCTCGCCGATCTGCCTTTCGGAAGAGGAAAGTGGCTCGGCCGGGATGCAGGCCCCGCACTGAATCTGATCATCGGCGGGTGGAAAGTCTCAGGGATTGGCATCGCTGCAAGCGGGAAACCGTGGAGCTTCACAGCCGCAAATCGATTCGATCGCCATTTTGTCGGCAGCGATCAACCCCTTGTCATTGCTCCAATCCCATATGAACTGACCAAGCAGAACGGCAGAGTATTTCTGATTGCCGGAAGCGCGACAGATCGCGCCAATATTGCTGCGAACAATTTTGCGAACAGCTATCCGGGTGGTCCAGTCGGCAGGAATCAGGGACGCGGCCCGGGCTACTGGAACGTCGATTTCGCAGTGACGAAACAATTCGACATCGGCAGCAACGAGGGTCGGAAATTGAGTCTTCGCTGGGAAGCGTTCAACCTGTTCAATCATCCGAACTTTAATGTTCCCGCCGCATTAAGCAGCGGGGGCCGCAACATCGGCGTCGGAAGCACTCTGGGCGAAGTCACCACCACTCTCGGTACAGAGCGCGTGATGCAGTTCAGCCTGAGGATGGAGTTCTGAAGGGAAAACAGCACTAGGGACAAGGTGTGAATGAATCGACTTTTATTTTGGAGCCGCGTTAGCGGCGGCAGCTTATTAGCCACCGGCGTGAGCGGTGGTTTCGATACAAGGAGAGCAACAAAGCGCCGCGACAGATCAAGGGTTTCTGTATCTGTCGCCGCTCTGCGGCTGGAATGGATTTGCGGATCGCTCCCACCGGCTTACGCTGGTGGCTAAGGGAATGCCGCCACTCCGTGGCTCTATTCGGTAGCCGCTTCGCGGCATTTCATATTCCTTCTCACCTTAATATACCGCGCCTACAGTCTGGGAATTTCATGCATGACTCCCTTATACTTCCGGCACTGGGGCAAGAATGCATATGAAAAAGTTTAGTTACCGATTCTCCGTGCTGACCGTTCTCCTTGCTGTCGGAATGATTACGGCCGGGCAGACTCCGGCACCCAAAGCAACTGCACCGCTGCCTCCGCGTCTCAGCGATGCAGAATTCTGGAAGCTCGTGTCCAATATCTCCGAGCCGGATGCCTATTTCCGCATCGTCGACAATTTCACGTCGAACGAAAGTGAGATTGGCGGACTTTTCACACAACTTCGGAGGAGTGGCGTGCAGGGAGGCGTGTACCTCGGCGTCGGTCCGGAACAGAACCTCACATACATTGCGGCGATCCGGCCGGTTATGGCTTTTGTCGTCGACATCCGGCGTCAGGCCGTGATGCAGCATCTGATGTTCAAGGCAGTTTTTGAAATGTCGAAGGACCGGGCGGACTTCATTTCGCTCTTATTCTCGAAACCAAGACCCGCGGGTATCCAGTCCAATACACCGATTCAGGAAATCTGGGACAAGTTTCTGTCGGTGGGCACCGACGCGGCATTGGCGGCAAAGAACCATGCGCTGATTGTCGATCGGCTAACGAAGACTCACGGGTTCACTTTTACGACCGACGAAACCGATAAGCTCGAAAAAATCCTTAACGCGTTCGTGACCTTCGGACCAGCCATCACAACGAACAGCGGGGGCGGAGGTGGCGGCGGACGAGGAAACGCACTTACATTTGCAGATCTGACAGGTCGGACGGTTGACGCCAACGATCAGCCACAGAGTTTTCTCTCGACCGATGAAAACTTCCAGACGGTGAAAACGCTCGAAGAGAGAAATTTGCTCGTCCCTGTGAGCGGCGATTTCGGTGGAACTAAAGCGGTCCGTGCGATTGGCTCATACCTGAAGGATCACGGCGCAACGGTCAGCGCCTTCTACGTCTCCAACGTAGAACAATATCTGTTCATGGACGGCAAGCAATCGGCGTTTTACGAAAACGTTGCGGCACTGCCCCTGACGGACACCAGCGTTTTTATTCGTCCATATTCATTGCGGCAGGCCGGGCCCGTTCAGCCCCTTTGCCCAATTCTTCGGTTCGTTGCCGCAGCAAGGGCCGGCCGGGTCTCCAGTAACAATCTGGCGTTAGCTTGCCCGCAGTAGGGATTCGCCTCTGGTTGCGGGAGGGACGAATTTCTTCTTAATTTTGAGGGACGGGGTTCTGCGCGGCACTGAATTGCCGGAGCTGAACAAGGTTGCTGGCGGACTTCTTTTGGAGCAAAGCAATCCAGCTTTCCCATGCCGGGCCCGCGTATGGTGCCGGCGGCGGCCGCTTCGCCAATTCCTCGGCCAAGGCCACGGCTTCTTCTCCATCCTGGATAGCGTGATTAAGATCCGATTCCTTGTAGTGAGTCTGACTCAATTTAATCAGCGAGGCCACCCTGGCAGTTCCGGTCTTCAGCACCTTTTCCACATATGCAGCGGCAATGCCCGTCTTTTCTCTGGCAACGTAGACATCCATGATGGTTTGGAAAACTTCAGGTAGCACCTCGGACTTCGGGTAGTCCTTTTGAAACTTCACGGCCAGATTCAGTTTTCTATCGATGTTGGTTTCCGCATCCAGCTGCAACCAGGCGATCAATTCTTCCTTACGTCCTGTGGCCGCCTTAGTGGGGGAAACGCCCTTGTTAATCTTACTGTCCGCGGGGACGGAGAAATCGATACTGGAGATTATCCTTGCCGCTTCCACGGCAATTTCTTTCGCCTTTGCCGGATCACTTCCGCCTGGATAATACGTTAGGCTGGCGACGCGACCCGCGACAATGAAGTAGTTGCCGTTTGGAATGTTGTTCAGCCGATATCGGCCCGCCGAATCCGTTTCAGTGATGCTAAGAAGATTCTTGCCATCCGGATCGTCAACTGCAATTGCTGCGACGCGAACTCCTGCCGCAGGCCCGCCATCGAGAATCTTAATCGAGCCCGTCACGATTCCCGCTCCTGGCTCAAGCCCGCGAGACTGTACGAACAGAAAAACTGAAATCAGCAGAGCTATCATCTCAAAGCCTTTGGCAAGCGAGTTGATTTAGATCGAGTTTAATCGTTGAAGCTGGATAGGTACAACGCTTTCAAATTAGCGCCGGTTCACGGTAAGCCCCACCTCGTCTTCGTTCCTCCCGGCGGTTTTTCGCGCTGAAGTACTTTCCGGAATGCCTGCGGCGAGATTTCGAAAAACAAAGGCTCCGGAGCTGTCTGTTGTTCCATTCAGCCCGGAGGTGGCGTCGTCATTGTTTCAGGTGTTAAAACTCAATTCCGATTCCCACTGAAGGTAAGAATGGAAGTAGCGTTTCGCGGCGGTACAACACCTGACCACTCGATGTGACGCGATCCAGATCATCGAACCGGACATTGCGCCGGGCCAATGCATTCGTCACCTCCGTGCTCAGGGTGAGTTTCCAGCGATCGAAGTGAAAAGCATAGTCCGCCCGCAAGTCCAGTCGGCTGTATGGCGGAAGCCGAGTCACGTTCCGAAAGTCCGTCAGCTCCAACCGCGTGCCGCTGAAGCGATAGAATCCGGCCAAAGGAAAGTTACTGCCGTAGCGATACTTCGCGCTGAAGTTCAGCGCGCGAGTCCAGCGATAACTGGCAAATGCATTGACGGTGTGCCGCTGATCGAAGTCCCCATCAAATGACGCGCCGGACAAAACGTCTCGAAAGTGCGCGAATCCCAGTGCAGTGTTATCCGTCAAGCGAATTGTCATCGAACGGCACTACTGGAACCGATTTCTCGAGGATGCGTCATGGATCGACTCGCCCGGTTCTATCGAATCACCGACTGGGCGACAAGATCCTCGAAGTCGCGCTGCATTTCCTGGATACTGGTTTGAACCATCAGCACACCGACCAGTTTCTCTTTCGGGTCGACGAAGAAGTGCGTGCCTTGTGCACCCGACCAACCGAAAGTTCCTTCGGAAAGCATCGTGCCGCGCTTGACGTGATCGGTCACGACGCGGACGCTCAACCCGTAGCCTTCCCCTGCCGGTCGTCCTGGCAGTGTGTCGGGGACATGGGCTGCGGTCATCATCTCCACAGTTTTTCTGCTGAGCAGGTGCTTGCCGTTGAATTCCCCCATGTTTGCCAGCATGACGCCAAGCGGAATGTAGTCTTCGGCGGTACTGTAAAGACCACCGGAGCCGCGGAAGTAAATGCCGCGGGAACTCGTATCGTTCGCGGGCACCTGCCTGGTTAGCCCGTTGGCGCCGCGCTGATAGACACTCGCCACGCGTGGCCACTGTGGTTCGGTGGGCCAGAAGGCGATGTCCTTCATTCCCAGGGGATCGAAAATCCGCTGGCGGAAGAATTGATCCAGCGGCATTCCAGACGCGATCTCCACGATACGGCCGAGCGTTTCGAAGCCGGCGCCGGGGCTGTAGGTCCAGCGCGAACCTGGCTGAAACTCCAATGCTGTCGAGCCCAGCCGGGGAATGTATTGCGCGAGGTTTTCGCCCTCCTTGCGCGCAACCTTGTCAATGTCGCTGTTGCCCATCGGGCCACTGCCAAGACCGGATACGTGGGTCAGCAGATCCTTGATCGTGATGTCGCGCTGCGCGGGAACCGTCGTGAACTGCGGTGGCGTGTTCTGTCCGCCTCGCCCTCCCGCGCCTCGCGTGCCGCCATTTGCGCCCTGCGCTGGGACCGCGACCTTCTGGCCGCGGAATTCCGGAATGTAGCGCGCGACGGGATCGGCAAGCCTAATTTTGCCCTCCTCCACCAGCATCATGATTGCGGTGCCCGTGACCGGCTTGGTCATCGATGCGATGCGGAACATGGTCGACGTCCGCATCGGCTGCTTCGACTCGAGATCGACGACACCCTTTGCCGAGTGATGGACAATCTTTCCATTGCGCGCAACGATCGTTACTGCCCCGGAGATATCCCCGGCCGCAATCCGACGCTCGATCATGCGATCGATGAGTGCGAGACGTTCGGAGGAAACTCCGACGTCCTCGGGCTTGGCGATGGATACCGACGCCGCCATGACGGCCATTACCGGAAGTGTCAAGGCGGCGAGAACCAGAAGCGTCTTCATACGTTCTCCTCTAGTCAATGATCGACTGCGCGACGAGATCTTCGAAATCGCGGTTGACCTCATTATTTGATGTCTGGACCAGCAGAACGCCGACGGTCTGCTCCACAGGATCAACAAAAAAGTGAGTGCCGTAAACTCCGGACCATCCGAATGTCCCGTCCGAAAGCATCGTGCCGCGTTTGACGTGATCGGTCACGACGCGCATGCCCAGTCCATAGCCTTCGCCGGCAGCGCGACCCGGCAGAGTGTCAGGAACGTGCGCGGAGCGCATCATCTCTACAGTCTTCTTGCCCAGGACGCGCTTCCCATTCAGCTCACCCCCGTTGGCCAGCATCATGCCGAAGGGAATGTAGTCTTCGGCGGTGCTGATCAAACCGCCGGATCCCATGAAGTAGACCTCGCTCGACATACCGTTCGGGTTGTTGTTTTTGGTGAGACCGCTGGCACCGTGAGTGTAGACGCTGGCGACTCGCAGCCATTGAGCCGCCGACGGCCAGAAGGTGATGTCTTTCATTCCCAGCGGTTCGAAGATGCGTTTCTGGAAAAATTCGTTAAGAGGCATGCCGGATGCGATCTCGACGATTCTGCCCAACGTGTCGTGGCCGGCCTGCGCGCTGTAGGCCCACCGCGTGCCGGGCTGAAACTCGAGTGCGGTACCGCCGAGGCGCGGAATGTAGTCGGCCAGTTTCTCGCCCTGCTTGCGGGCAATCGCCTGCACGGTGCTGTTGCCCATCGTGCCGCTGGCAAGGCCCGAGACGTGGGTGAGCAGATCCTTGATCGTCACTTCGCGAGTCGGTGCCACTGTCGTGAAGGACGGAGAGGCCCCGCCTCTTCCGCCGCCACGGCCCCCTCGAGCGCCCGCCGGAGGCGGAGGATTTTCGCCGCGCTCGCCTGCAGGTGCAGCCGGAGCTTCACCGCGCGGTGCAGCGGCTGCAGCAGTCGCGACCGCAACCTTTAGGTTCTTGAATTCGGGAATGTAACGCGACACGGGATCATTCAGTCGCACTTTGCCCTCTTCGACCATCATCATGAGCGCGACGCTGGTAACGGGCTTCGTCATCGATGCAACGCGGAACATGGTTGCCGGTGTCACCGGTTGCTTGCTCTCAAGGTCCATCACTCCCTTGGCAGTGAGGTGCACGACTTTGCCTCGGCGCGCAACGATGGCGACGGCGCCACTCATCTCGCCCGCCGCAATACGACGCTCTAACATCTGATCGATGCGCAACAGCCGTTCTGCTGACATCCCGACTTCTTCCGGCTTTCCTTTGGGCGCCGGGACTGCCGTCACCGGCAGGACGACGGGCAGAGCCAGGATCAGAAAGAGAAACAGACTTTTCGCTGCAGCCTTCATCAAATTGCACCTCCATTGGGATTTTGCGCCGACATAATATCCCAAGTTCCCGGCCGCGGCCCGCGCCATCCGCGGCCTGCCGACCGGAAGAAGAAACTTCCATGAAGCGTCGAGGTTTAAGGTATCGGTGTGTGGGTTGCGGGATGGTTCGCCGCTGCGTGAACGAGGACAATCTGCCAGTCTGTTCCAACCTTCTTGAAAACCATTGTTGCCAGACCCAGCTTCTTTGCGCCATCGCTGTCGAGCGTGTAAGCAAACGATGCCCATGCCGCATCTGACGTCATCCCGGAACGCATGTTGTATGTCCACTGCCGGACTGCCTCAATGGCGGCGTCATTAAGGAGAGCATGACCACTCAAAACGCTGACTTTCTGCACCCGTCCTTCAGTCGAAATCTCAACCTGAAGCACAACAGTGCCCTGAACTCGGGCGAACCACACTTTCCTGATTCAACGATCGCGGCCCTCATGGAGCGTCCCTACAATCGCTGTCTTTCTTTCTTTTCAGACCATCACAAGCAAACCGTTCCGCGTTTCTTCAAGTCGTATTAGACTACCATTCGTTTTCGCGACAAGCGCAAGAGGATGTTCAGTGCAACTAAACTCAGAAACATTGCGGCAACACTTTGAGTCCCTTTCCGACGACGCTTTATTCGAGATCGACAGAAATGATCTGGTTGAATTGGCGCAAAGAATCTATGACGAGGAAGTTGCGCGGCGGGATTTCCATGCAACACTGGAAGTCGAACCGGAAGAGTCAGATGATAATCGTCCGAAGGTTGGCGCGCGGAAACTATCAAGTTCCATTGCTATGGACGAACCTCCCAAATGGCTTAGCGCCCGAACTCTTTGTTTCACAGTCGACATCTTCTACATCATCACTTCACATTGTCGCGCAGCCACCCGATGAGCCGATCGGCGATCTTGAGATTGTTGCGGTCCATCATCAGCATGTGACTGTTACCGGCAAACCCCTCTTCGGGCAAGTGCAGCAGTTTCGCTTTTCCGCCAGCAGCATTCGATCGGGCAACGAGGTCGCCGCACTGCGTTAGACCGCGGTCGATGAACGCATCTTTGAAGTCGCCCCAAACCGCCAGTAGAGGGATGTGGTTGAAGGTTTTTGCGACATCGCTGTCAGGCGCAGCGCAACTGAGGGGCTCGACCGTAACGAGTGCCTTCACAAGATTCGGACGGGCCACCGATACACCGATGCCCTGAGTTCCGGACATGGAATGTACCATCACGACGGCGGGCCCGATCTTGTCGACCAGAGCCGCGAGTGCTTCGGTCTGGATTGCGTTCGCGCTGGGAAGCGTCGCTTCACCGTTGGGTACAAGCTGAGCGAAGTACTGGTCCCTGGCTTCGATTGGAAACTGCGTCGTGGGATAGGGTTCGAAAGGTGTCGGTCCGATTCGAAACTGGACCCACGCGCTCTGGTCGTTGAATCGCGCCATGCTCGGCGTTCGGCTAAGAGCTGACGAATCGAAACCTGAACGCGCTCGGCCCGGCAAATCGACGACATAAACCGGGATCTGTTGGCGCACGAAATACGTTGCCCAGCCTTCGCGTCCATCCGGTGTCGTCTCGTAGGTCTTTCCTGTATGACTCGAGCCGTGCACCATGATCACCGGCGGAAGCACGCCGCGAGTTTCCGGGATCCAATACTGTACGTACATTTGATTGAGGACGGTCTCCGCACTGGCGACACCCGAGACCTTGCCGCCAACATAGAAGCTGCCCTGATCGCGAAGCCGCAGAGGGCCGCCGAGCGAGGTTGGGGGCAGAGTGTTGACTTGCGAAAATGCGATGATCGTCGCAATCAATGTGCCCGGCAGAGCCAGGACAAGTCGTCGTCTCATGCGTGACCTCCCGATCGTTTGTGGAGAGGACATTATAAGAGGTTCGGATGAGAAGGTATCCACGACATGACTCCGCCGGTTGAGAATTGAAAATTGATTGTTGATTATTGATTATTGCGCTAAGGCCTGCGTGACTATCGGTTCGTTGGTTGTTACTTTATGGGTGGTATTCTCAAGGAGAATCATTGACAGGTTCATCGCAGGAGCAACAAGCATGTCGTCATCCCGAATAAAGGCTGCGGACGCCGCTGCCGCGAAGCTGAATCATTTTTATTCGTCCTCGGTTTACGGAATGCGGCGGTTCGACCCCGGGATCTGCGATTTCACTTTCGGCAATCCGCACGAGTTGCCGTTGCCGGGTCTCGTGAGTGCAATCCGCGAACGTGCAGTGCCTCACGATAAGAACTGGTTCGCATACAAGAGCAGTGAGGAGGACGCCCGGGCATTCCTTGCCGAGCATCTCGGCCGCGAACTCGGACTTGCCTTCGACTCGACAGACATCGCTCTGACTACCGGTGCTTTTGCCGCGATCATGGTGGCCATTCACCAGGTACTCGAAGCCGGTGACGAAGCGATTTTCTCCGAGCCGGCCTGGTTCTGCTATGAACCCATGCTGCTCGCAGCATCGGCCGTACCGAGGAAAGTACTGCTCAAGCCGCCCCGATACGAGCTCGATCTCGATGCCATTGATGCGGCGATCGGCCCCGGGACGCGACTCGTCATCGTGAATTCGCCGCATAATCCCACCGGGCGCATATACGGGCGTGAAACCCTTGATGAACTCGCGGCATTGCTCGAGCGCGCATCGTCCCGAATCGGTCACCGAATTTACCTGCTTTCGGATGAGCCTTACCGGCGGCTTCGGTTCGACGGCAGAGGCTTCGTCAGCCCGGCGGCCGTTTATCCGTGGACCTTCATTTCTTATAGCTATGGCAAAGTTTTGCTTGCTCCCGGTCAAAGACTTGGCTATCTGGCAACTTCTCCGTTGATGCCCTCCCCGGAACGCCGCGCGTTCAACGATTCCATGTTTGGAGCGCAACTGGCCCTCGGCTGGTGCTTTCCGAATGCTGTTATGCAATACGCCATACCTGATCTCGAGACTCTCTCGATCGATCAGGCCGCCCTTGAACGCCGGCGCGATCAGATGCTGACCGTCCTTAAGGAAAGCGGCTACGAAGCGCTGCCGCCAGAGGGCACGTTCTATCTCTGGGCGAAGTGGCCTGCAGGTGATCCCGAACAGCTGTGGACCGAACTCGCAAACCGCAACGTGTTCGTCCTGCCGGGCAGCATTTTGAACGCAACGGACCACTTTCGTCTCAGTCTCACCGCTTCCGACGAAATGGTCGAACGCAGTCTCCCCGTATTTCGGGAACTGGCGCAGATGTCCTCTCGGTATGCCACGTAGTTTCCTCAAACCGTTAGGTACTACAGTGAGGTGATAAATAAGAGCTTCGAATTCTGCAACTCCCAGGGAAGTCGGACGTGCTAAGGAGCGAAACTGTGATTTCTGGAATTCCCAGTTTGTCCGGCAATAGAATGTCGTTATGAAAATAACATGTGGCGCCCTTCCCGTGGCGACATTGAGGCGGCTCTTTGTTAGTCTCTACCGATGATTTCAAAAAAGAGTCGAGAGCAACATTGTCCTTGCCGGGCCGTGACTTTTCTTGCCGTTTCCCATGGATCTGACAACGCGAATTATAGCGATTCGAGCTGAGGTTTTGGGTCGCGATGAATGGAATTAAGTGGTGTAGTCCGCGTTGATGCGGATATATCCTTCGGTGAAATCGCAGGTCCAAATGGTGGCCTGTCCCTTGCCGCTATGCAGCACAATACGGAAACGCATTTCCTTCGCCTTCATTTTTTCCCGGGCTGCCGCGAGATCTCCGTGAATCATCGGTACGTCATCGATGTAAATCTCGATCTGGTCTGAACTCAGTTCGACTCCGGAGTTTCCCACCGCCGCCACCAGCCTGCCCCAGTTCGGGTCGGCCCCGTAGATCGCGGTCTTCACCAGTGGAGATCGCGCAACGCAGCGTCCAATGGTTCGTGCGTCGTCATCGCTGGGTGCCCCTTCAATCACCAGTTCGACAAACTTCGAGGCGCCTTCACCGTCGCGCGCAATAGACTTTGCCAGTTTCTGGCAAACGTCCAGGAGCTGGGAACGAAATACTTCCGGGTGGGGTGCAGTTCCGCTGGCGCCATTGGCAAGGATCGCAACGACGTCGTTGGTCGAGGTGTCGCCATCCACTGTAATGGAGTTGAACGAGTGGTCGACGGCATAACGCAGCGCGCGATCCAACTCGAGATAGTCGACCTTTGCATCTGTCGCGATAAAGGACAACATCGTCGCCATATTGGGATGGATCATCCCGGACCCCTTCGCAAATCCCAGAACTCGAACTCCATTCACTTCCGATGAAGCCACTTTCGGAAACGTATCGGTCGTCATGATCGCCTGAGAAAACTCTTTCGTACTGTTGGTTCCGGCGATCAGTGTGGGAACAGCATTGCAGATTCGTTCTGCAGAGAGCGGTCTGCCGATAACGCCGGTAGATGAAACGAATATTTCGTTTGCGGGACATCCGAGAACTTTTGCCAGTTCACTGGCACACTTATGGGCGGCCGCAAGCCCCGCTTCGCCATTGCAGGCATTGGCATTTCCCGAATTGACAAGCACGGCTCGCAGTTTGTGTCCGGACGCGATGAGGTTCGCTTTGGAAACCACGACCGGCGCCGCAGGAAACGCGTTGGTCGTGAATACTGCCGCAGCATCTGCAGGGCGATCGGATAGCAAGAGGCCAAGATCCAATCCGCTCTTCTTGATTCCCGTGGCAACTGCTGTTGTACTAAATCCGATTGGAACAAACTCGGAGGGCACTACCGCGAAGGCCTCCTCGGATGCGCTTCGTCCAGCATCATCGCTTTGCCGTCGACGCGGCATCCCTTCAGCTGGGTCAGCGCCCGGTCTGCATCCGAGGCAGCCATCTCGACAAACGCGAAGCCATGATTCAGCACAGAAACCGAAAGGACTTTGCCAACGGGCGAAAACAGATTCTCAATGAACGACACCGTTGTCCTTCCGAAGAGTTCCGGAAGATTCCCGACCAGCAATTTCTTGGTTGAGCTGAATCCTGCCACTGTTCTTTCCGCCGCCCCTTGCATACTTATGCCCTCGCACGAATAATTATGCAGTCCCGGCTATCCGTCGTCAAGCGGGTAAATCCGGAAAAGTTGCGGGACATTTGAGCGCTGTGGCATAAACTTCTGTGCAGTTTCAATGGAGGAGGCTCTGAAATGCGAAAGTTTGTCCCATGGATGTTGCTTTTGTCGCTGGCATTGACGATTCCCATCGCAGGACAACTGCGAGCGCCCGCCGCCGCCGGCCCGGACAATTCACCGAAAGTCGGAGACATGGCGCCCGATTTTGCAGTCTCCCGTGGAGGCCGTGGAGGACCCGCTTCCAATCTGAAGGATTTTCAGGGAAAGAAAAATGTCATGCTGATGTTTTTTCCCGGGGCATTCACGCAGGGATGCACCACAGAGTTCACGGAGGCCGGACAGCAGTTCGATAAATTCACCGCGCTGAACATTGAATTGCTGGGAATTTCGGCGGATTTGCCCGGTGCTCAGAACGCTTTCAAGACGTCGGTTGGCGCAAAAAACACTTTCGTGAGCGATCGCGATTTGTCGATTGCGACCAAGTATGATGCCAATAATCCGGAATCGGCCAAGCGCTACTACTTTCTGATCGACCAGACCGGCAAGATCGTCTGGAAGAGCACCAACAATTCGCTGATACCGACAGAGAAGCTTTTGACGGACATCACGCCGCTGGTGAAGAAGTAAGGCTTGTTGTCGAAAGGTAGAGTGTCTGAGCCGCGTCAGCGGCGGCACTCTGCTAGCCACCGGCGTTAGCCGGTGGATTGATAATCCCGGGAGACCCGAAGTGCCATAGGCACGACAGGTCAGCTCTGAATTCGTTGAACTCTGGATCTGTCGTGCCTACGGCACTTTATTACTTGCTGTATTTAATACCACCGGCTGACGCCGGTGGCTAAAGGACTGCCGCCGCTCTGCGGCTCGGAATTGGACAACCTGTGCCCGCCGTCGGTCAAGTACGACTAACTCCACTGTTTATGCCCGCATGCTAATATCGATCGGATGGTTCATGCGCAGCCGCTGACATCACGATTGAAGTCCATTTCCGGTAAGTTTCTTGGCCGGCCCTACATCAGCGATCCGCTGATTGGATCCCGCGAAACTCCCGAAGTGTTCGTTACAAATGAGAAGGGTTTCGACTGTGTCACCTATATCGAGACCGTGATGGCTCGCGCCGATTCCCGAAAGTCACGCGAATTTCCAGACTGCCTTCGGCGGATTCGCTATCGGGGCGGACAGGTCGGCTGGAAACAGAGAAATCACTACATGACTCAATGGATTCAAAACAACATGCGGGAAGGCCTTATCCAGCGCGTGAATTGCGATGTCCGTCAGACTTCCAAGGCGCGAACCCTGAATATGGTTCCTGGCTTGTCGCCGGTGCGCCAGAAGTTTTCATGCATTCCAAAACGTTTAATCTCAAGAGTCGCCGGCGAAATCCAATCGGGCGATCTGATTTTTTTTGCCTCCACGCGCCGCCATCTCGATGTTTTTCATTGCGGAATTCTGATTCGTGACGGTGGACGATTGCTCCTGCGCCACGCATCCCGGAGCCAGGGAGGCGTTGTCGAGCAGGAACTTGAAAGTTTTCTCAAATCCAATCGGATGTCTGGCGTCATTCTGGTTCGCCCCGTGGATCCGGCATCTCCATCATCGAGGATCCATTGAGCCATAACGACGTCTGGAACTACAGTTCACAATCCGTAGCTGAAATGGTCGCCAATGCACCATCAGATGTCATGGTGATCGGCGATTCCCGCCTGCAAATCGATCCGGCTCATGGCATGTACGAGCGCATGACGCAAATTGTCCGCGATACGGGAGCCGGGATGGCTTATTCCGACAGTTTTGGGCACCCGCGCATCGATTATCAGACGGGAAGCATTCGAGACAATTTCGATATGGGTGCGGTACTCGCCATTTCGATTCCTGCTGCGCGGGAAGCCGTCAGGGAGCCGGCGAATTATCAGTGGGGTGGTCTGTACGATCTTCGCCTGCGATTATCGGAATCGCGTCCGATCGTTAGAATTCCGGAAACGCTTTTTGCTTCGTTTGTCGAAGAACACTCCCATTCCGAAGGCGAGGCGCAGTTTGACTACGTTGATCCGCGCAATCGAGACTACCAGATTGAAATGGAGACGATCGCGACGCGTCATCTCCAGAGAATTGGCGCATGGCTGCCGCCGTCATTCCGAAAGGCGGAGCGGCCCACCGATGCATTCGCAGTGGAAGCCACCATCGTGATTCCGGTTCGGAATCGTGAGCGGACAATTTTCGAAGCAGTATGGAGTGCGCTCAGCCAGAAGGCTGAATTTGAGTTCAACGTTATCATTGTCGATAACCGTTCGACAGACCGCACGACTGAGATTCTGCGGGGCATCGAAGATGCACGATTGATTCACATTGTTCCGGAAAGAACAGATCTCGGTATCGGTGGTTGCTGGAATCTCGCCATCCAGTCGCCGGACTGTGGCCGTTATGTCGTCCAACTGGATTCGGACGACCTCTATCAGTCGGACTCCACAATCCAGCGGATGGTGGAGGAGCTTCGCCGCGGTCCTTTTGCGATGGTTGTCGGTTCCTATGCGATGGTGAACTTTGATCTTCAATCCATTCCGCCGGGTCTCATCGACCATCGGGAATGGACGGAAGACAACGGACCAAACAACGCCCTCCGTGTGAATGGGTTTGGCGCGCCTCGCGGCTTCGATACGGCAATCCTTCGCAGGATCGGATTTCCAAATGTCAGCTATGGTGAAGACTATGCGGTCGGCCTCAGAATCTCCCGCGAATACGCCGTAGGCAGAATCTACGACTCGGTCTATCTTTGCCGCCGATGGGAAGGAAACAGCGACAGCGCGCTGCCTACGGAGACCGCCAATCGATACGACTATTACAAAGACTGGTTACGCACGAATGAAATCCGGGCTCGTCAACGACGTTGATTTTCTGCTCGCCGAACAGATCCGCAACTGGCCGCTTCTGGCGCGTGGGGTGGAATCTCTTCGTCATGCGCAAACCCGTTCAGAGTTGGTGGCTGGAAGAGAACTATTCGTCCGCCACATCCCACATCGAATTGGCAGTACCACGGCGGCGGTCGACGCGGCTTCAGTGGCAAAGCGGCCATGCTTCCTTTGTCCTTCGAATCTGCCAAAGGAAGAGCATGGAATACCGTTCGATTCCGAGTTCGCGCTCTACTGCAATCCGTTTCCAATTCTGGACCGGCATCTGACCATTGTCAGCGTCCATCACCGGCCTCAGCGTATCGCCGGATCTATCCATGCCATGCTTCGGCTGGCGGAAGCACTATCGGATTCCTTCATCATTTACAACGGAGCTCAGTGCGGTGCGTCCGCTCCGGACCACATGCATTTTCAGGCGTGTTCGAGGTCCATCTTTCCGATAGAAAAGGACGCCCTTGGATTGGACGGTTCAGTGATCCCCAACTATGCGCGAAACGTATTTGTCGTCCGTTCCGGAAATCTGGAAGAGACGGCGTCCCGGTTGGAGCGTCTGCTCGCAGTCCTTACAGACATTACTCGTGCCGCCGGAGAGCCGATGGTAAATATTGCCGCATTCTTCGAAAATGGCAGCTGGACCGTGTTTCTGTTTCCGAGGAGCAAGCATCGTCCCGATGCCTATTTTTCAGGTCAGCTGACTGTCAGCCCCGCAACGATCGATCTGTGCGGTGTTCTGGTTGCACCGATCGAAAAGGACTTCTTATCCATTGACGGCCTTCAGATTGAAAGAATCTTCCGGGAAGTCACATTGCCGGACGACGCCATGGTCGCTGCATTAAAACAATTTGCGCCGGAGGTGCTGTCATGACCAGTGCCGGTGAAATCTCGGTTGGATTGATCGAAAACCGCCCGGCCGTTGAAGTGGAGTTGTCCGGCAATTTTACCGATTCGCATGGGCACGTCGTCGGTCCGGGCCGGCATCGCTTTACTTCGGAAATTGAATTGAAGCCCGTGGACCTTGCCTCGTGTTCCTTTGCAATCGATGACGTCACCATTGGAATCGGTTTCCATTGGGAACGCCAGGAGCGTCAGGTATTTCGTGGATCGCTGAAGATTTTGAAGCGTGGCGCGCTGGTCGTTGTCAACGTGGTGCCTCTGGAAGAATACATTACCAGCGTCATCTCTTCGGAAATGAGTGCCGGCTGTCCGATCGAACTGCTCAAAGCTCATGCCGTAATTTCCAGAAGCTGGTTGTGCTGCCCGCAAATCGGCCCGGAGGGCAATGTTTCCATTCGGACAGACGACGAAATCACGCGCTGGTATGGCCGCGAAGCGCACCGGGATTTCGACGTGTGTGCCGATGACCATTGCCAGCGATATCAGGGAATCACCAAGGCGTATTCGTCCACCGTGTCTGAAGCGGTACGAGCGACAGCGGGAGAGATGCTGGTGTGGGACAATCAGATCTGCGATGCCCGTTTTTCAAAATGCTGCGGCGGCTGGACTGAAGAGTATCGTTCGGCGTGGGACGATCGGGAAGTACCGTATCTGATCTCCCGCTACGATGGCGAAGGGGACATGGTTTACTGCGACACGCGCGATCGAGAACTGTTGTCGCAGATTCTGCCTGGATTCGATCTTGAAACTCGCGACTTCTACCGCTGGACGGTTCGGTATACACCCCAGGAAATCCGTGAACTGGTTCGGGCGCGATTGGATGAAGACCTCGGCCTTATTCGGAATTTGGAACCCTTGTCTCGCGGTCCCGGGCGAAGAATCATTCGTCTTCGAATAACCGGCGAGAAAAAATCGCTGATTATCGGGAAGGAACTCGAGATTCGCCGTGCCTTATCCCCGAGCCATCTTTACAGTTCTGCATTCGAAGTGGAGCGTGACGGTTCAGATTTTATCCTGCGGGGCGAAGGCTGGGGACACGGCGTGGGACTGTGTCAAATCGGGGCGGCAGTCATGGCCAGCCGGGGCTGGCCATACGGCAAAATACTGTCGCACTATTACGCCGCGACGTCGTTGAAACGTCCCATTTCGCGCAACCAGCGGTAGTGGGAAGCGATCGCTGCGAAAGCATTTCGATGGCACGTATATCGGACCCCAAAGTCCTTGCACACGCCCTCGACTATCCGCGATAACGCGGGGTAGTGCACGTGGCAGACTTTTGGAAACAAGTGGTGCTCGATCTGGAGATTCAAGCCGCCGAGGTACCAGCCAATCAGTTTGCTGTCGCGGCAGAAATTCACCGTTGTTTCGACCTGATGCGCCGCCCATTCGTTGCCAACTTCTTTTGAGACCACCAGCGGAAAGTCCGCTTCTTCCACGCAGTGCGCCAATTGAAAGACGACACTCAGCGTGACACCCAAAATGGCTGACGAGACTCCGTAAAACAGCAGGACCATCCAGAAGCTGTGGAAGAAGAGCGGCACAACGAACGCGAGAAACAGAAACAGGATCTTGCCTCCGAACAGAAGACCAAGTTCCTTTCCTTTCGGACGAGGAAACCGATGGTTGCCGATGCGGCCTCTCAGCAGAGCTCTGAAGTCATCCACAAATGTCCATTTCACCGGCAGAAAGCCATAGAGCGCCCAGAGATAAAACTGCTGAAATCGGTGCATCCATAAACGGGGTTGTTCGGGAGCAAGCCGACCGATCCCGCCAATGTCGAGATCGTCGTCGAGTCCGGCAAGGTTCGTGTACCCATGATGAAGCACGTTGTGTTTCCAGTGCCATATATAGGAACTTGCGCCCAGCAGATCGAAGGCCGTCGCGGCGAGCTTATTGACGATGGGGTGCTTCCCGTAGGCCCGGTGCCCGCCATCGTGAGGGATATTGAATCCGACCCCGGCGGCGGCAAGACCCAGGGAAGCCGCAAAGAGCAGTCCCGTAATCGGGCCATGGGCGAAAAACACCAACAGCAGATACGACGCGATTAACCAGGACAGTATGATTGCAGATTTGCGGTACATCCGCGCGTCAGCTGACTTGGAAATGCTTTTCGAGGAAAAATAATGTTCGATACGTTCGCTGAGGATCTTTCTAAATTCCGTGCTTCGTTCGAATTGAATGCTGGCAGTAGAGGTCTTATGGGCGCGAGTCACAGGTTCACACTCGCCCCTGTCATTCCATGGAGTTTTTTCAATGACGTTCCTTTATTGTTATGTGGCCTGAACGATTACTTTTTTACGTACTTACCGGGATTATCCTTGAACTTCTTCTGGTCCGCTGCAGAACAAAAATAGTAGGTATCGCCTTTGTAGGTCGCCGACAGCTCAGGGAGTTTATCGACCATCAGCCCACAGACCGGATCCACAGCCTTTTGAGGCTTTTGGGACGGGCTTTGGCTTTGAGAAATCATGCTGCCGGAAACAGCCACGACAGCAACAACAATCAGTATAGCAATGAATCTGCGTTTCATCTCAATTTCTCCCAATATGAAATACCTTCGTGCCCGGCTGAATTCAAGAAGAATCTCCACCGATGGGCGGAAAATAGTCAGGCGATTGGCCGGGAGTCGATCCCGCGGAAGGAATTTCATTCGCTGACTTTCTCATTTGACGTGGAATTTCGCCTTTTGCTTCGGAATGTCACTGACTTATAGTCCACAGATGTTTATTTCGAGGGTAAGAGTCGCGATTGTCCTGGTGGCCCTGACGGCAGCAATTCTGATCGTTTTCCCCCGATATCAGGATCTCGAACGGGAGTCGGTCGTCATTGCCAGTTCGGGAGTTCCCGTGGCTCCGAAGTTTCTCACCACGAAGGGAACAATCTCTCCGCGCGCCACTCTTGTATCCACGCTGGTGGATTCCGAAGTTCCGGCTCCCTTGGCGAATGAAGTCGCGGCACTGGTTCGCCCGGTGTTTGACGTTCGAAAGATTCATCAGGGTAATTCATACCAGATCAACCGGGAACTGGACGGCGAATTACGAGACTTCCAATACCAGATCGATGATGAACGCATTCTCAAGGTATTGAAAACCGAATCCGGTTACGACGCCAAAGTCGAAACCCTTCAACTGGACTCCCGCAGCCAGGTCGTCAGTGCAGAGATTCAAAACAGCCTGTTTGCCGCACTCGACGGTTTTCCCAAAGGGGAATTCCTTGCCGAGGCTCTCGCTGCGATATTTGCATGGGACGTGGACTTCAATGTCGACATCAAAAAAGGCGCCACGATTCGGCTGATTGTGGATCAGAAGTTTCACGATAACGCCTTCGTCAAATATGGGCCGGTTCAGGCGGCCGAATTGGTGAACGCCGGAAAGACATATCGAGCATATCGATTCGACGGCGACTATTTTGACGAGAAGGGAAATGCCGTGAAACGCGCGTTCCTCACTTCACCATTGAAAGTGATGCGGGTGACTTCCGGTTTTACCTATCACCGCACGCATCCTATTCTTGGAACGGAACGTCCGCATCTGGCCATCGACTATGGGGCTCCCGAAGGGACTTCAGCGTTTGCGGTGGCCAACGGCACCGTGATTTTCGCAGGGCCAAACGGTGACCTTGGAAATTTCGTGCAGATCCGGCATGCCAATGGGCTCACGACCGGTTATGGCCACTTGTCTCGAATCGCTCCCGGTGTCTCTGTTGGCAGAGCCATCAAACAGGATGAACTCGTGGGATATGTCGGCCACACCGGACTCGCGACCGGTCCCCACCTGCATTACATGATGACGCGCGGCGGCAAGCCCATCAATCCAGGTTCCATTAAGGCTGAACCGCCTAAGCCCATGGATGCGGGGTTAAAACCTCAATACATTGCATTCATCGCCAGCCTGAAACAGGAGTTGGATTCGGGTGTGCAGATCGCTGCGAAGCAGTAGGAATCGTTCCAAAATGACAATTGAACAATGAACATTGAACAATGAACATTCCCCGAAGAAATGTTCATTGTTCAATGTTCACGGTTCAATTGTCATTTTGGAACGAT
>JBGPBY010000003.1:0-57653 GCA_041481485.1 Terriglobia bacterium | reverse complement strand
CCTGAACCGTTCGCTCGTCAGCGACTCACGGAGGAGACGTTGACCCGGCGCACGCCCGCCGCCAACGCGGCGGTGCGGGCGCACCTGGCGACGCTGAGCAACCGTGGCCGCTTTGATCCACCCTCGCTCGAGGGCACCGTCATCTTTCCGGGACTGGATGGTGGCGGCGAATATGGCGGCGCTGCCTGGGACCCCGAGACCGGCATTCTCTATATCAACTCCAACGAACAAGCCTACATCCTGCAGTTGCGGGCGCAGGTCAAGAAGACCAGCGGCGAGACCTCTGCTGCCGAAATCTACAACGCCTCCTGCGCCGGTTGCCACGGCGTCGACCGCAAGGGCAACCCCCCGTCGTTCCCCGCATTGCTTGGACTGACCAAGCGGATGGCGAGCCAGCAGATCGCACAAATGATTGCCCATGGATCGGGGAGGATGCCCGGATTTGAAGGCAGCCTGAGCAAGGCTCAGATCGACGGCCTGACGACTTACATCAGTGATGACAACTCGAAGCCGGCGACTACAGCTGACAACGCGAGTGCCAACGTCGACTACGTGTTCCAAGGCTATACAAAGTTCCTGGACCCGGATGGCTACCCTGCGGTCAGCACGCCGTGGGGCACGCTGAATGCGTTGAATCTCAACACGGGTCGATATGTCTGGCAGATTCCGTTCGGGAATTATCCGGAGTTGAATGACCCCACCACCGGCAGTGAGAACTATGGTGGGGGAATCGTCACGAAAGGCGGCATCTTTTTCATCGCCGCAACTGTCTACGACAACAAGGTCCGCGCGTTCGACAAGCTGACGGGCAAGCTCCTTTGGGAAGACACGATGCCGACATCGAGCGTTGCCACGCCCTCGACGTATGCCGTTAACGGCAAGCAGTATTTTGCGGTGTCCTCCGGCGGTGGTAAGAATCCCAAGGTGAAGATCGGCGGTGGCGTCATTGCCTATGCTCTGCCTTAGAGCCCGATCTCTTTACCCCATCCCCCGGGATCATCAATGGTGATGCTCAAGAGGACAGGGCGTGGCAGCACAGCCGTAACGATTCGGACGGTTGCTGAGCAGGCGGGTGTATCAATGATGACGGTCTCGAACGTCATCAATGGCACCGGCAAGGTCAGTGACCAGACTCGCGCTAGGGTGCGTCAGGCGATTCGCAACACCGGATATGTTCCAAACTATGAGGCACGTAGGCTGGCGAGCGGCGGCTGCAGCCGAATCGCTCTGCTCTATTCAGATCAGCAGACTCCTTTCCTGGCGCAAGTCCTTGTGGCTGCGATCAATGCCAGCACAGCCTACGGGGCTCAGTTGCTCGTCCGTTCTAGCAATAGTCCAACCAAGAGATCGACCGAGAAGCTGGTGCTGAACGCTGCTCGCAGTGGTGTTCAAGGTCTGCTGCTTGTTCCGCCTTACGCCGAGCTACTCGTCGGAAGTGCGGTGCTTTCCGAAATGAAAGCAACAGCAATTGCGGCCGCAGGTCCATTGCCGAATATGAACACTGTGCGAATTGATAATCGGTCTGCGGCTCGAAATCTGACCACATTCCTGATTCGCCTTGGGCATCGGCGAATCGGGTTCATCAGCGGTCCACCCACTCACGCCGACAGCCTGGAGCGGCGCGCCGGCTATCAGGACGCGTTGAGAAAAGCCGGGATTCCAGTGCAGATCGGACTCACCAGAGAGGGGGACTTCACCTTTGAGTCCGGGCGCGTTGCTGCCAAACAAATTCTCGATCTCCAGAATAGACCGACAGCGATCGTGGCCAGCAACGACGATATGGCGTTAGGCGTAGTGTGGGTGGCGCAACAGCGGAGGATGGAGCTTCCCGACGATCTCTCCGTGGCCGGATTTGATGACACGCCAACGGCGCTGAAGTCCTGGCCACCACTGACAGTGATCCGACAACCCATCGACAGGATGGTCGAGCACGGCGTCTCTTTGCTGTTGGAATCAATGCGAACGCCTACGATGTCGGTGCCACAAGATGTCGTTTTTGACTACACGCTCGTTGAACGCGCGTCCACGTCGGCGGTTGGTGCTCGGCCGTGACGGAGAGCTCGACCCGATATCACCGAATGAGATCGATGATTTGCTCGAGCAAATGACGGCACGTCCAGAGGCAAGCACGTCAAATTCGGTGTTCTCCGAGAGGCGCTGTGAAGGAGAAGTTCTGCGAAGAAACACCGTCAGAGGCCCGGATCGAATGGAATCCGATTGATGCAGCAACGCAACCTCCAACAGGTACGAGTGGGCGTGTCCTTAATCTTTCTGATCCACGGGCTGATCATCGCCACCTGGGCTTCGAGGATTCCTGCCTTTCAGGCGCACCTCCATCTTTCTCCCTCTGTTTTGGGCAGGTCGTTGATGATGGCGGCAATCGGTTCCGTTCTCGCGATGCCCGCCGCTGGATGGCTCATTAGCAAGCTCGGAAGTCTGAGCATCTCGATTGGGTCGACATTGGGGTTTTGCTTCACGCTGCCGTTGATTGCCGAATCCAATACGGTCCTAACGCTGTCACTGGCTCTTCTTTTCTACGGGGCGATGGGTGGCTCGATGGATGTAGCGATGAATACTCACGCCGTGATGCTGGAGAAGCGATACCAGCGTCACATTATGTCGTCATTCCACGCGCTCTTCAGCTTGGGCGGAATGGCCGGCTCTGCGTTAGGGGGATGGGTTGCCTCACATGCGGTTCTGGCCAGGACTCACTTTTGGTTCAGCGGAATAGCACTTACCGCAATGTCCATATTCGCGTTCAGGTGGCTTCCACTTCCTTCTGCATCTGAGGACGCCGAGAAGGCGGAATCCGGAGGCACGCTTACGTGGTCTGTCCCATTAGGCGCGCTCGCTCTTCTTGCATTTTCAATCATGCTCGTTGAAGGTGCGATCGCCGATTGGAGCGCGATTTATCTTCGTACTTCGATTCTCACCGGGCCAGGATTGGCCGCTCTTGGATATGCGGTGTTCTCAGCTGCGATGGCCGGAGGTCGCCTGGCAGGCGACTATCTCACTGGCAAGCTTGGACGCGCCCATCTGGTATGTTACGGGGCTCTTTTGGCCGCTGCAGGGCTTGTCTTCGTCTTGTTGTTCGGCAATGCCGCTTGGGCTTTGGTGGGATTTTCGTGCGCTGGTGCAGGGCTGGCCACGATTATTCCCAATACGTTTGCCGCTACGGGGAACATTGAAGGCAGTGCACCCGGTCCCAGCCTCGCGGTAGTCACGACGGCTGGCTATATTGGTTTCCTGGCGGGTCCACCCCTGATCGGGTTTGTCGCGCAGCTTTCGACCATCCGTAGTGCGTTATGGATACTTGTGGTCTTGACCGGGTTGAGTGCCTTCGCATCCATCTCAATGAAAGGAACTTCGCCTCTCAGAAAAATGCTTTGAGATCCGCAAAGATGCCGAGCCGTTGGCGCCGACGGCAACGATACGTCTGTCAATGTATTCCACGTCCGTGCTGCTGCGGCCGGAGGCGATGCAAGCTTATTTGAGCCAACATACGGCGCAGCGACTGCGGCCGAGAAGCTCGTGCCAAGGACGTGCCTGAGCCGGAAGAACTCACCAAGTATCCTTACCACGATGAGGAATTGAACCGTGATTCCTATCCGAGCCCAGCGTTCTCTAGTCACGGGGGATATTCTAGCTGGGCGGGCAACGCTTGGCGACAAATTGCCATTGCGCTCAACGTGAGATCCGGCCGGAGTCTTTAGACATAACGGTCTCGAATCGTCATTGCTGCATCAAATTGACGATGCTCACTGATTTTTAATATACTATACCCTAGTATATTATTATTATTCGAAAGCGAACCGGATGGCCCATACAGCCAAAGACAAACAAAAGCTCCTCAGTCGCCTCGGGCGGATTGCTGGACAGGTCGAAGCCATCGAACGCGCGCTCAGCGATCAGCACGGCTGTTCCAAACTGCTACAGCTTATGGCGGCTTGCCGCGGAGCAGTGAACGGTCTCATGGCGGAAGTGGTCGAAGGGCACATTCGATTCCACGCCCTAGCCCTGGGAAATGGCAGGAACTCCCCCCAAGTAAAGGCGGCCGAAGAACTCAGCGCCGCCGGTCGAGCTTATTTGAAGTAACGACGGAGACGGCCGGGACCGCTTCGAAAGGTGAACCTATCATGTCCCAACCACAGTTAACACAAGCCGAGGCTGCAACGCATCGCGACAAACACGAACCGGTGCCGGTAGGGCACGCTGGTCACGAAGACGACCACGGCCATGCCGTGAATTGGCGGGAGATCAATCGCGTGTTGTTCGTCGCGGCGGCGGCCGCGGCCATTTGGTTTCTTGGCGGCGCGCGGAATCCGTACGTCACGGGCATCGGCGTAATTTGTACGCTTGTGGGCGGTTTCCCGATATTCCACGAAGCGTACGAGAATATCGTGCAGCGTCGCATGACGATGGAGCTTTCGATGGCTATCGCCATCGTGGCCGCTCTCGCGATCCGTGAAATCTTCACCGCCCTTGTCATAACCCTGTTTGTTCTCGCCGCCGAAATCCTGGAAGGACTGACGGTTAGTCGCGGGCGCACAGCCATCCGCCATTTGGTCGGTCTTCTGCCCACGACCGCTACGGTACGCAGAAACGAATCGTGGCAAGATGTCGAGACGAACGAAATTTCGGTTGGGGACATCGTTCTCGTCAAGCCTGGAGCACGAATTCCCGTGGACGGCGTGGTCGTTGGAGGCCACTCGTTCGTCGATCAGGCAACGATCACGGGCGAATCGATGCCTACCGAGAAAAGCAGCGGAACGTCAGTCTATGCAGGCACGATCAATCAATCCGGCGCCCTCGAAGTGCAGGTTGACCGCATTGGGCGAGACACTACGTTCGGAAAGATCATTGATGCTGTCGAACGAGCGGAAAAATCGCGTGCCCCGATCCAAGGAATTGCAGACCGTCTCGCGGGCTATCTGGTTTACTTCGCTCTAGGAGCTGCTGCTCTTACATTTCTCATCACCCACAACGTGCGCTCGACCATTTCCGTCGTCATCGTAGCCGGTGCGTGCGGCATTGCCGCCGGAACGCCATTGGCAATCCTTGGTGCCATTGGACGCTCCGCGCAGCTGGGCTCAATCATCAAGGGCGGTCTCTACCTGGAATCACTCGCAACCATTGACACGATTCTTCTCGACAAGACGGGAACTCTGACCTACGGCACCCCCGAAGTTGTCGACATGCATCCCGTCGAAGGGATTCCGATTGCTGTTTTGCTGCAAGCGGCAGCCACCGCCGAATCACGCTCAGAACATCCCGTGGCGAGGGCAATACTGAAGAAGGCGTCCAGCATGGGCGTCACCGCTGAAGAACCCGAACAATTCGATTACACCCCGGGGAAAGGAATCGTCGCATCTCGATGCGGAGTGGAAACCATCGTAGGCAATCGGCTCTTTCTCGGAGCGCACGGGGTCGCAGTCCCAGCCGGTGCAATCTTGCAGACAGATTCCGAGGTTTTTGTGGCGCAAGACGGCCAGTTCATGGGAACTCTTATCGTTGCAGACATGCTGCGACCCGAAGCCACGAAGGCGATACGCGATCTGAAATCAATGGGACTGAGGACAGTTCTTCTCACAGGTGATTCCAAGGCTGTGGCCGAGGATATTGGCAGAAAGCTGGGCGTCGACGAAATCGCGGCTGAACTCCTACCCGAGGATAAGCTGCGGTTCGTCGGCCGACTCACCAAAGCGCGGCACAACGTCGTGATGGTGGGTGACGGCATAAATGACGCTCCCGCTCTCATGAAAGCCACCGTCGGCGTTGCCATGGGTGCTGGCACGGATGTCGCCCGCGAAAGTGCAAACGTCGTCCTTATCGGCAATGATCTTTCCAAGCTCGTCGAAACTCTCATGATCGCGCGTCGCTGCCGCCGCACCATCATGCAGAACTTCGTGGGCACGTTGGTCGTGGACAGCATCGGCGTCGGCTTGGCCGCTTTCGGATTTCTCAATCCGCTCCTGGCGGCATTCATCCACGTTTCCTCCGAACTGACCTTCATCTTGAACTCTGCCCGCCTGCTTCCGCCGGTCTCTTCGGCCAACCAGCTGGTGCGTGGCTTGTTGGCCGAATCGCCGCAGGTCGGACCAAAGTAGAAGACGCCGAAGACCGGAAAGTTTCCTCACAGCCCTCTGGTGAAAATGTATGAGTGACACGAATAAATTCTCCCTGGAAACGAAGCGACTCGTTATCGGTCACGTCGCGGTTTGCCAAGGATGCTGTTGCGGGAACACCGCAAACGGCAGACCTCCCGTACCGGTGGACTGGCTCAAGAAAGAGTGGCGCACCAGAGGCTTGCTGAAACGGGTGCAACTCACAATCAGTGGCTGCCTGGGGCCGTGTGACCTTCCCAATGTAGTCACCATCTCTAACGCGAGCGGGACACAGTGGCTCGGGGAAATTACGGAGTTCACGCAGTATCAGGCCATTGTCGATTGGGCCAGCCGGTCCAGGGACGCGGGCGAATTGCTACCTCTGCCCAAGGAATTTCGCCAACACACCCTGCATCCGTTCCGACAACAGCACTAGCGCATTGTCGAACCGAACGTCGGCCTTCGTGTCCCGACGAAGCGGCCTATTCGTATTGCCGGGAGATATCACCGGTCACCGTCGAACCCCATGAAGGTCGCAAGAACTGGTCAGTCGGATTCGCGCGTGCCACACGCGCCCCGCGAGATCCAATGAACCGTTCCGTGATCGTCAATCTCCAGCTCAGAAATCGGAGGGGCCGCCAAGTCGGGGTTGGCGCTGATCTCCATTTCAACAAAGCGGCGCGCGGCTTCGGCATAGCCCAGGCGCTCCCATTGACTAAAGGGTTTTACGCGCTCCCGGATATGACCATTGAGACCGACAAAATAGCCGATCGAAGAATTCGGCGTATCCGAACTCTCATACCGTTCCGTGGTGATCTTCCCTTGTGGGTCCGAGACAAAACCTCTTACGAACAGCGTGACATGCCCTTTCAGAAGCCCCGCAAAGATAACTTCCGTGGGTCTGTTTTCTATCGTCCGGCTGAATTCGCGTGGATCGGTTTCTCGAATGTGACGGACAGCGGCCTCGTAGGACTTCCTGGACAATCGCAGGAACGCTTCCGCCTTCTCCCGCAGGTCGCCGTGGTATTGGCACGCGGCGGCGACAAATCTCCGCAGATCGAATGCAGTTGCGTTTTCTCGGTAAAGGCCTGCAATGGCGACCGTACAACCGGGCCCCTCAATGATTTTGCACTCCGAAAGCGACGCCAATCGCCGGTTCACTCTACAATCGGCCGCCATCACCACGCGGTGATTCGTGCTATCGATGAGCGCGACCACACTGGTAGCAGTTGCCGGCGCGGGCAAGAACAACGTTGTGGCCGTCAGAAAACCAAAGATAATCAGGCGAGCCGCGTAGCCAGAGTCCCTCATCATCCCTGGCCATACCGTGCCAGATACTTTCGAAAGGACGTGAAACACGCGTTTCATTTCAAGAGCAATCCTTCGTATTCTTCCACAGGTTTTCCCGCGGGCTTGTTTGCCCTGCTCCGTTCCTCGCGCCCGAGCAACTGACTTTCAAGATCTTCCTCTTCCATAGGGAGCGAGTCACCCGGGCGCCCGTTGGGAGAAGGCGTCAGAATGTGCTCGGCGATTCGAAGATGATTTGTCTGCTCGCCTTCCGGTTTCCTCTCGTGGATTCCAATCCGCCTGCGGCGTCGCTTGTTGCCTTTCCGTCGGAACTTGATCTGGCCCGCGTTCCGGCAGAGTTGCGGAAGCATCTGCTCCAAGCAACGGGCATCACGTTTCTCAATCCCTGCGAAGAGTTCTTTACGAATGTTGTCGAAGAAAACGCTCAGCTCTCGCGCCAGATGTTTTCCTTTCCTTGTAGGTTTGATGATGGAGAATCTCCGGTCACGACGAAGCACATCTCGCTTCACGAGTCGGCCTGCCTCCAGTCGGTCAACATATCGCGTTATCTTCCCTTTGTCTTTACCGAGAACGGCCGCGAGGCGACCGGGCGAAATCGTTCCGGCCTGCACACAGCGGAGAAGGACGTTCGTCTCTTGGAACGTAATCCCAAATTTCAAGAAGCAACGGTTAAGAGACACTTGCATCTGGCTGCTGGTATGAAACAGCCAGAAAATCAGAAGATCCTTGTGCCAGTCCGAAGCGCTCAGATCGCTCCGCTCGAAAGAGACGCTGCCCTGTTTTTCTCGATTCATGTGGGCTTCTTTGCCCATCTCTCAAGCCGGACGCGGGTTATCCCCGCTGACGCGTTTGCCTGGATCCAGCGCCAATAGGACCGATACCCTTTCGCCGTGACACTGACCGCCAGCTTGTGAGCTTCCAGCACGGGAAACTCGGCGATGCCCTGCTTGTTCGTATTGAGTTCGATTTCTTTTCTTGCCTCGGTCGTGCCGTTCGTCTGCAAGTAGCGAAGGGAAACCTGTGCGCCTGGGACTGGGATATCCGTCTCTCCGTCCACGACTTGGAAACGATAGTTTCCGCTGCCTCCGGAGGATGGAGTGCCCTTTGAGGGAGTTTGTGAAGACAGCGGGAAAGAAATAGAGCCTGTGAGCACGCAGAACAATACAAAAGAGCGCATCGCCGCCGCTCTCCACCGGTCTCCGTCGAACCGTGACGCTGTCACTTGCCTCGTCATGCACCACCCACGAGACTTACCTAACCGGCACTAATGGACTCCTCTGTCAACTAGGGGTGCCCCGCGAGGTCCTCCGTCGAACCCTCGCGGGGCCTTTGCTTCGGGGGCAACTTCAGAAGTGGAAGCCGAGTTCTCCGGTTACCGCACGCGGGCTCACGAAGTGCGTGCCGCTGAACGTGGAAAGGAAGTTGTAAAGCGCTTCCTTATTGGTCAGGTTGATCACGGTGACGCGGGCGCTCCACCGGAAGCGATCACCATGAAACAGATTGTCGTGGCCAACGGCAAGATCGAAGAGATTGCGCGGTGCGATACGCGGAGGGTTCTTGTCGTCGTTCTCCGTACCATCGGCTGGAATCTTGACGCGTATGGCGCCCGTTCCGGTGGGATTGGCGCCGCAGCTCCCGGGATCATTGCTGAGAGGAGACGTAAGAGTCGCCAGGATCCTCTGTCCGCCAGGTCCAGCACAGAACAGCCCAATCGCCGCCTGTTGATCCCCGTCGAACGTCAGTGCAGTGGCGAAGTCGGGAACTGCGCCTGCGACAAGACCGCTGTCATACCGCCAGTTGAAGCCCACCCACGGCCCGCGCTTCCAGGGCTGATACTGCAAGTGCGTGGTCGAATTAAACTTCTCGTCGTGGTCGATCCGGAATACCGACCCGCTTTGTCCCACCGTGACTCCCAGGCCGCCCACCTGCGGCGGGAAATACCGAGCCGCTACGCTGGACATCACGACCAATGCTGTGAAGCCGTGAAAATTCGGCACGCTTGCGCGAATGGCATAACCCGGAATCTTGGAGTTGTTCCACACGATCGGAAATGTGATGGGAGTATTCCCCAGAATGCTGAAGTCGTAGGCGTTGTGCGTGTACTTCCAGAGATATTCGGCATCTACCACCAAATACTTTCCGAATGCTTGCTGGAAACCCGCGTGAAACTCATTTCGGAAACCCGGAGGAGAATTTGCCGGCACGCACGGAATGAGCGCGGCAATCACGTCAACGTTGCAACCCGTGGTTGCCACAATCAGATTTTCGTTGAAGGGTGTCTCCAGGGTTCGTGCATAAGACACCCGCAGAACTGTGTTGGTCGGCTTTATGTTGTAAGCGATCCCCAGCCGTGGCTCCGCCTGGGTGGTGGACGTCAGTCCTCGATACAGATCACCCCGGAGTCCCAGATTGAACGACCAGTTTCCCTTGGTAATTGTGTCCTGAATGTAGAGTGAAAGTTCCTTGACGTCCGTGTGACCACGGAAGGCGAAAAGACTGCCGGCACGAGTCAAATCGATCGGAAGCAGGACCGCGCACGGCGTGCCGGGTGTTGCGGTATTTGTGTTCGGATCAAAGCACGGATTTCCTAGGGCGTCCGTTGTCGATGGAAGCAGGTTTGGATCGATGATGCCGAAATTATCATTTTCCGTTAAAAACGTGTGCTCAAAGGTAAAGCCCGCTTTGATGTTGTGAACGCCTTTTACGTAGGAGATGTCGGATCGAAGCCCGGCATTGGTCAGCTTGCGGTCTTGCGTAATGGTTTCCGAATTAATCGGCCCCAAGTCTGCCAGAGGATTGTTGCTCGGATAGTAGTTGTATTGATCCCTTCGAACGAACGCGCCAAATGTAAACACTGCGTTGGCGCTGATGAGCCTGGTCCAGGTCGGGGCGATATTGAACGTCCCAATTTTAGAGCGCTGATCGGTATTGCCGATGTTATTGCCGTCAGGGTCGAGGACATTGAGATTGTCGAAGGTGTTCGGCGTCTGGAACCAGGAACGCGAATATTGGAAGTTCACATGGATCGAATCCTCCTTCGATGCGTTGTAGTCAAAACGGTCGAACATGTTTTCCAGATTGCCTTTGTCGTGTAGAACGGTGAATTCGGGGGGGTCCAGGAAACGTCCACTTTTCAGAGCGTTCAGTGCGATGAAATTTCCCCACTTTTGGCCCCCGTAAGCGAGATTGAAGCCAACGTTGGCGGTGCCAAAACTCCCATAAGAACCTGTCACGCTACCCGTCGGCGTAGTGATTCCCAAGCCCGAGCGCGTCGTCACTTTGACAACGAGACTGGTCTTATCGCCGAACTCCGCCGGCGGTGCGCCTGAGATGATTTCCATGGATTGAATCGCGTCTGTAGGAAGCTGGTTCGAAAAAACCTTGCTGAATTGGTCGGTGAACGGCTGTCCGTCGACGGAGTAGGAATTCTCCGCGTGGTCGCCCAGACCGTGAATGAGACCATTTGAGTCCGCGGCGGCGCCCGGAGACACCAGAGTGACAAGCGACGAAAATGACGAAGACGCGCTTTCCAATGGAAGTTTGTCGAACAATCCGCGGTCCACATCCGTGTGAAAAGTCGACTCATTCTCGACCAAGTCCCCGCCATTTGCCTCTACCGTAATGCTCGTCGTCGCCGCGCCAATTTTCAGACCAATCTGAATCGTTGTCGGAACGCTGGATCGCACGTCCACGTCTTGGGTGAACGCCGCAAAGCCGGTCGCGGTCACCACCATATGGTAGGAATTGAAGGGAACGTTTGTAAAACGGAATGAGCCATCCGGGCCCGTGGCCGCAGTGCGGTTGTATCCGCTGACCGCGTAGGAGATTTCTACCGTTGCATTGCCAACCGCAGAACCGGACGGATCCTTTACGGTTCCCTCGATGGTACCGGAATTCCCCAGCTGTGCCCGACTAGGAGTCGCACACAACAAAAAACTGAAACTGAAAACGGAAAGAATAAACTTTCGAAAACTCATTGATTTCTCCTGCGACCCAAGGTTGGTCGATGTGTGTTTGCTAGTGGTGGATTGGCCGCCTGGAAATATGGCGATGGCACCGCCCCATTAAAGGGACAGCGCATTAGAACGACTCAGAGCGGGGTGTTTCTGGACTACGCCTTGGGCGGCGCGCGGGAAGGAGAATCGTGGAAGAAAAACTCTTGGTGAATCGTTACGATAAACGGCTGAACGTACCCAGTCGCAACAAGGGGGCTGAACAACGACGGGCTCAGGGCCCGTGGCGCGGAGCCTATGTGCGCCGCTTGGCAGACCTGGCAAGCAGCGTCTGCTCTCCCGCTCGGATGTGAGTGGCTCAGGCCTTGGGAGACAAACACAACGAAAACGAACAGAACCGCCAGGGTAAGAGCCGCCACCCTGACATGACCACGTCCCGTCTTGGACTTGCCGATCATCCCGAGTCTTAGACTACCCCAGTTTCTGCTTTGACGCTTAGCCCGGCGCCTACTAATCACCCCGGGGATGGATGTGAATCCCCCACGCGGGCCTTTAATTACTGTACTCCGGGATAGTATCATTGAACCAACGGAAGCGGGAAGAGATATGGCGCACACCACCAAAGACAAAAAGAAACTTCTCAACCGCATTAGGAGAATCAAGGGGCAGGTGAGCGCAATCGAGACCGCGTTGGATAGCGACGAAGAGTGCTCGAAGGTGCTGCAAACGATTGCTGCTTGCCGCGGTGCGATCAACGGGCTAATGGCTGAAGTAATGGAAGGACACGTTCGGTATCACGTTCTCGACCCGAAGTCCAAACTGACCGCGGAGGGATCAGAAGCCGCGGAAGAGCTTATCGATATCGTAAATCGATACCTGAAGTAAGTTGCGACAAGCCGCAATGAGAGACTAGGTGCTTTCGGCTCTCAACCAAAGGGTTCGGTCCTTCGGCGGGAACGTCGCATCATCCAGCCACTTCCGGCGAACCACAAACTCCTCCCGGAAATAACCCAGATGCGCGATCCCCCCCAAACGAAGTACAACCGAGACGCAGATACGCGAGAAAGATGGTCCATGGGGACAGCAAACCGTCGGAGGAGAGATTCGACGTGGGCGATTCTCTCACGTCGAAATCCGGCGCGCACGCCAGACCGCGTCGAGCGACCAAGAACCGCCCCCTGCAAGCAGCAGGAAAATCAACGCGAGCAGCATGCTGACGTCCGTGCGTGCCTCATGCAGCGTGCCCCAGAATCCAAATTTCCCAAACGCGACTATTTTCGTCGAATACAGAGCGACGCAAATCACTCCGAGCAGAGGTATCACCGCAAGGCGCGTGAACAGACCCGCGAGCACCAGACTTCCGCATACGATTTCTACTGCGCCGACAAAAGGAGCCATGGCGTGCGGCCATGGAATTCCGATTTTAATGAAACGACCCGCGCCCAGCGCGTCGGGAAACAGAAATTTCTGAATCCCCTCGGACACGAAGACCCAGCCAGCGAGAATGCGGATTAACACGACCGCTTTCGCCGAGCGACCCGCCCAGACAGTTGAGAAATCATCCGACACGTCGTACCCCGCTCGTTTTCGTCTAGATGTAGTCGAACAATGTCATGAAGCCAAAATCCATGTGCAGTTGCTGGTGACAGTGGAACAGCGTCAGGCCCGGATTGTTCGCGGTGAAATCCACTTCAACTTCCTGGTACCCGCCGACCATTACCACGTCTTTCATCACGCTGCTCATCTGTACACCGCCCACCTTGGTGAGTTCGAAACTATGGCGGTGCAAATGAATCGGATGAATGTCGTCGCTCGCGTTCCGCATCCGCAGGCGGTAGCGCTTTCCCTGTGTCAGATGAAACGATGCCGGCACACTTTTCTGCTCCATGGGATACGCGGTTCCGTTGATCGTCCAGCGGTTGAACCCCTCTTCCGCTGCGTTTTCTTTCGCGAAAGTCATATCGAAAACTTCGTCGGGCATCGCAACGGCCGCAGCAGCTCTGGCAAACCGAGTGTAATTCCAATGAAACGCCTTGGGCGGCAGCCATGCGGGTTTGCCATGCTGGCCTGCGTACTCGACGACGACGCCCATACCATGATTCCGGTCGTCGTCGGCCAAGTCACCCATGATCCACGCACCCGGATGGTTCATTTCGACAACGGCCGAGATGCGTTCTGCAGTTCCCATCCAGAGCATCGGAACTTCCGCAGGAGTCGGAACGGGATTCCCGTCGAGAGCAATCACCTTGAAGGTATGTCCCGGCAACGCGAGACTTCGAATCTCCGTCGCGCTTCCGTTAAGAACGTGAAAGAGAATCCGATCGCCCCGTTTCACGCGGATCGGCTCACTATGCCCCAGCATCCGCCCATTGATCGTAAAATACCGATAGCCGACTTCGTAGCCATGCGGCATGCCTTTCGCAAGCGAGGCTTTCATCGAAGATTCGCCCGCCGTTTCGAGTTCTTTGATTTTTCCGGAAGGCGGCAGAAAATCCTGTGCCATGTCGCCGCCCTGGCTGAATGACGGCTCGAATTCCTTGAGAACGAGAAACACTTCCTTGTCGTAACTGCCCGGCTCCTGTTTCGGTTCAATGTACACGGGACCAACCTGGCCGCTGTACTGCCCCGCACGTAGGTCGGCGCCCGCGCGATTGTGCGTGTGATAGAAGCGGAAACCGGATGGGCCCGGAGTGAAAGCAATCCTTCGCATCCCGCGAGCGGGGACGTACGGCGTGCCTTCCTCGGCTGCGCCGTCCACGTCCGTTGGAACGAACTGGCCGTGCCAGTGCAATTGCTCCGGAGTATCGGTGTCATTAAAAACGTCAACGATGACCGGCTGCCCCTCTTTGAACCGCAGCAACGGGCCTGGGAACTTGCCGTTGTACGTAATTCCGGAAACGATCCGGTTGTGGGCAATTTCAATCGGGCTCGCCCCAATGCGAAGTGTATAGTCAGCCTTCGACTCGGCCGCCTGAGGCTCCGCGCCGGCAAATAGTCCCGACCGACCTAAACCAATACCTGGACCAACTAAGCCAGAGCCCGCTGCTGCGCCGGCCAGTTTCAGAAATTCACGACGGGAAGTTGGCAGGCGGCTCATGTTGCCCTCTTTCGATTCCGTGGAGCTGCCTCAAACATTTCACCGAACAGTTCCTGCACCTTGCGCCGCGCTACCGTCAAGGCTCTTCGTCCCGAGGGTGTGATGCGATATACCTTGCGGTAGCGGCTGCCAACACGGTCGCGTTTCGCCAGCAAATAGCCTTTCCGCTCCAGGCCGTGAAGCAGCGGATACATCGTTCCCGGACCTATGCCGTATCCGTGCCGCCGCAGTTCCTCGATCATCCAATGCCCATACAGCGGCTCTTCGCTCGCATGATGCAACACATGCAGCCGAATCAGGCCTCCATACAGTTCGCGATCATCCATACCTTCATCCACTTACTTACATCGTAGTTCGATATCGTATATCGATGCAATGTCTCCGAGCTATTCCCAGAAACCCTTCTGCTTGGACAAGCTTTTATTTGCGTGACATTAGATTGGGGCAACTAGAACGGCGCATTCTCGGCTTTCCACCGAATGCATGCCGGTGAACCAAACTCTAGGCGGTTTCCAAACCGCCATCGCAGCCGAATGGCTCGTCCCCATGAAATCCTGAAGCTTCCGAGACCTGGCACCAGTTCCGTGAGTCTCGAACAAAACTGTCTTTTCTTCCAAATACCCTTCCTGGCCAAATCCTGCGCCTGATCCGCCCGCTCCTCCTGTCAAGGCTCTGAGCCAGTTGAAGCTCAAAGCCAGTGACGGCGAGTCGAGCGAAGCTGACGAAGACTCGCATGCCACAAGTTGAACTCCCGGAAGGACACAATTGGATACACTCTGAGTCGGGTTGCCCACCGAACCGGCTTGCCCCATTAATTCATACAAGCGCTTTTGCCGTTACTGATCTGACGGCTGGCCAACTTCCGGATTGCCCATTGACCGATTTGTTGGCCACGGGAGAGGTGTGGTGCGGCCTCCCCACGGGAGTTCCTCCGAGCATGTCTGTGACTTCTGCGTGGTAGCGTGTTGCTTATTTGCCGACGAGCCCCGATACTCACGGCCACGGTTAGGTCCAGAATGCCCGAAAGGTTCCAGGCCACAAGCTATTGCTCGCCGCAAATCCGGGCGGGCGCAGGAGAGCGAACAACACCAATGGAGCAGTCACACCAACGCACATCCTGAGTACTGGCCTTTGCGAGGGGGTACGTCGGACATACACGAATCTTTGTATTCCTCCTTCTTTCGGACAATTGTAGTGTCCCGTGGGCCCTATGTCGGATAACCTACAGAAGGGCTGCCATTTCTAAAGGGCACGCCCTGATGCCGAAGATTCTGATCGCGGACGATAACGAAGAGATTCGCAAACTTTTGTCCACTGTCCTTTCGCAGGACGGGAAATGGGATGTTTGCGGTCAGGCTGCCAACGGCCGGCAAGCCGTTTTGCTGGCGCACCAGCTGAAGCCCGACCTTATTATTCTCGACATCGCCATGCCAATGCTTGATGGCCTCCACGCGGCCGTCGAGATTCTGAGACACTCACCCGCCGTCCCCATCATTCTGTACACACTCCACAAGAACGACCAGATCGAATTGGAGGGCAAAAGGGCGGGCGCGCGGAAGGTCCTTTCAAAAACGGAACCCGTGGAGTGTCTTCTCGAATCCATACGGGAACTGCTAGTTCCGGCCTCAGCGCCGGGAATCCTTCCTCAAGAAACAGTGGCCGTGAGCTTGGAAGATCCAAAGCAAGCTACGGCGCCGCCAAAGCTTGATGGGCCGAAGAACTCGAATGGAACGCCTGAGATCAGTGAGGGAACTTGATTGCAGGCATCAACGACAAATCCAACGAAAAACCGCTTCATCGGGCACTACGAAAGCCCATGCCGCCGCATTTTCTCGTACAGTAGCCGTCGGTGAATCCCGAGTAGATCCGCGGCCTTGCTCTTGTTTCCTTGCGCTTGAAGAAGCGCGCGCTCGACCAGCGACTTCTCGAGTTCCGCAAAGTTTGCTTCCCACCCACCTTCCACCGGAGCTTGTGCCGCCCATCCTTCATCGGAGCTGCTCTGGGCCGGCCGCAACTCGATTTCATTCTCCGTCACCACGCCCTCGCGAGCCAGTACCATCGCACGTTCGATCGTATTCTCGAGTTCGCGAATGTTCCCGGGCCAGTGGTATTGGCTGAGCTTCGTCAACGCTTGCGCCGTGATGGATGCTGACCTTCCTCCACGATGCAGAAAGTATTCCACGAGGGCGGGAATATCCTGGCGGCGCTCGCGCAGCGGCGGTAAAGACATCGTCACCACGTTGAGGCGGTAGTACAGATCCTCGCGGAATTCTCCTTCCTGAATCGCTTCTTCGAGATTCCGCGATGTCGCCGTAATCAAGCGGATATCTACCGGGATTGGAGCGTTGCTGCCGAGGCGTTCGATGGTTCGTTCCTGTACCGCGCGCAGCAATTTCGATTGCAGGGCCGGAGTCAGTTCGCCGATTTCATCGAGAAAAAGGGTTCCGCCCGTCGCTTCCTCAAACCGGCCGATCCGCCGCGAGACCGCGTTCGTGAATGCCCCCTTTTCGTGCCCGAAAAGTTCCGACTCCAGCAATGAGTCGGGGATCGAAGCACAGTTCACCTTGACGAGTGCACCTTTCGCGCGCGCGCTGTTGAAGTGAATCGCGTTCACCACCAACTCTTTTCCCGTTCCCGATTCGCCCCGCACCAGCACTGTTGCATCCGATGCGGCGACCTGGCCGATCAACTTATATATATGTTGCATGACCGGGCTTTGCCCCACGATGGCGGCGGCAGAAGTTACTTTCGGACCCGGTGCCGCGTGCTTTTGTTCGCGCAAGAGCCGGCGATGCTCAAGCGCTCTCTCAATCTGTTGCAGCAGCAGCTGAAAATCGATGGGCTTGAGAACGTAGTCGAAGGCTCCGGCCTTCATCGCTTCGATCGCGGTGCTGCTGTCTCCATGCGCGGTCATGATGATCAGCGCGGTGTCCGAACTCCGCGCTCGCGCATTCCGCAGAACGGTCAAGCCGTCTGCTCCTGGCATGCGAATGTCGAGCAGCGCAAGATCCGGCTCGTTCTCCGAGAGAATCGATTCGGCTTGTGTTCCTGTTTCGGCCAGCAGAACCTCGAATCCCTGTCCTTCGAGCAACTCGGCCAGTGATACACGCGCCGTGCGGTCATCCTCCGCGACAAGTATTTTTTCTCTACCCACGCTGCACCGCCTCGAGCGAAATCACGAACGCTTTCTTTCCCGTCCCCGGCTCATACCGCAGCTCCCCACCCATTTCCAGGATGAGCTGTCGCGACACCGCGAGGCCCAGACCCGTCCCGTTGGCTTTCGTCGTGTAGAACGGTTCAAACATATGTTGTTGCTGCTCGGCAGTGAGTTCGGGTCCCGAATCTTGAATTTCAATCTCTACGTGCTCGTCGTTTCGTCGCAGCCTCGCAATGACTTCTCCATTTTTTCCAGCCGCTTCCACCGCGTTCAGCAATAGGTTCAACATCGCCTGCGTCAGCTTCTGCGCGTCCACCCTGGCCGCAAGCGGAGACCCGTGCCCGGAAGTTTCGATGCGGATTCTCGATCCACCGTTCGAAGGCTGCACCAGTTCCACGCAACGTTCGAGGACCGGCAGTATGTCCTGCTCGGAGACATCGCTGTTTTTCTTTTCCCGAAATGCGAGCAGCTCCGTGAGCAGCGCATCCATACGGTCCACTTCGCCCATCACCAGTTTCAGATCCGGAGGCTGGACGGCGCCGCTCTTCAAGCGCTGTTCGAGCACTTGCATCGAAAGGCGAATGCCGTTCAATGGATTCCGTATCTCGTGGGCGAATCCTGCCACCGTGCGCCCCACCGTACGAAGCCGGTCTTCCCGCCTCAACTCTTCCTCCAGCTTCCGGCGGACCTCCGCCATGCGGTTGATCGATTTTGTGATCTCACCCAGTTCCCCCGAACTTTCGGGCAGCGACCGGTTGAAATCCTTTTCAAGCCCCGCAAGACCATCCTGAATCTCGGTGACGCCCCGTCGCAGCGCGACGGCCATCCGCAAAGTCCCGCCGACACTCATGAGGGCCGCGAGCACGAGAGCGATGAGCAGCACACGACGCCACGCCGTGCCCGTCTGCCGCGGCCGCCGCTGCATCGCCCACGCCACGGCATCCTGCCCGCGCGTTTTCATCGCGCGCACAAAAACCAGTTCACTGCCGCCTCGCAGCAACTCCTGGGCATCGCCGCTTGCCCTCGCACGGCGCGAAACATCTTCTATAACCGATCGCTCGGCGGCGGGAACATCGGTCTTGGCTGCCGGATTGTCGTGCGTCGGAAACGCGTAGCCGACGAACTCCCCGTTCGAGAAAAATCCTCCCTCGACTCCGGGATAGGAACGCAACACCGCTTGCGTTACGCCGCGGAGCGAAACGTCCTGGGACGCGAGCGGCAGCGATGCCCAGGTCGAGTCCGAGTCGGCGCGGGACGCGTACTGCCGGGACAGTTCCGTCACGGCAGAATTCAACTGGCCGCCCATATCACCGATGACAACGCGTTCCGCATTGTGCACGCTGTCCCAGATGAGCAGCACGCTCAACGATGCGACGGCTACCCCGGCAAGCAAGATGAGCAGAAGCTGCAGCTGCAACCGGCGCTGGAAGAAAGTCTTCATTATTCTCTACCGCGGCCTCGGCGGAGGCGGCGGCTCCGGCACAGCAGCCTGCGCCAGATTCTCAAGTCCCCGCATTGTGTCGTCAGCGGATTTTGCATACTCATCGGCCGCGAACCAGCCGCCTCTATCGTACGCTTTGCGGGCTTCTTCATAGTATTTCCGGGCGAAGCCGGGCAGCGGTTTCGCTTCCGGCTCTCCGCTTGCACGCGCGAAGAAATCGGCCTGCTGCAAGCGGAAATACACGCGCTGCAAGTGATCCGCAATTTCTCCAGGCTGTGGAACCGGGCCCTTCGGACCATCCGCCAGATGAAGGGAATGTTCCGCCGCGTGCACGAATGCGTCAGCCGCCGCCTGCAGCCGGTCCGCCGCATGGATTTCGTTTCCCCCGAGCTTTCCTTGTGCGCGCCCCAGCTCCCGCTGTGCCGCTGAAATCAAGTCTTCGGCGTCCTTATCCGTAACCCTTACTTGTGCGAGACGATTCCTCACCGTTTGCATTCGTTCCTTCACGCTTCGTTCATCGAGTCTCGGTGGTTCCGGATGCACTCCTGGCGGATGTGGGGGAGGAGGAGGACCCTCTTGCGCCCTGCACGGCATCATTATTCCAAGGGGAAGAGTAAGTAGAATCCCCGCCGCTATCGAGAACGGAATTCGCTTGGGCAATTCTTCAACTCCAAAGAAACAGCAGACTGGCAATCAGCGCCACGGGCATTGCGACAATTCCGATTTTGAAAAAATCCCACGCCGTAATCTCTACTCCTTCGCGGCGCAGCGCGATCAGCCAGAGAATCGTCGCCAGGGAACCGGTCACGGAAAGATTGGGCCCGAGATCAACTCCGATGAGCACCGCATGCGCCAGTACACCGCTTTCTTGCCCATGTTGCACCGCCGCGCCACTCATCAGCGCCACGGGCAGATTGTTCATCGCGTTCGAGAGGATCGCAACAGGGAACGCCGCCGCGATCCTGCCAACGGCAGCGGACAGCTCGGCCAGTCTCTCGAATCCCGAAACACCGAACTTCCGCAAGCCTGCGCCCTCCAGGGCCTCAACGATGACGAACAACCCGGCCACCAGCGGCAACACGCTCCAGGAAATTCCTCTGGCAATCCTTGGCACAATTCCCCGGTCATTCAACAGAACCAGGCCGGTCGCGAGCAGAGCCGCCACCAAGGTAGGCAGACCCAGAGATAAACCGAGAACCGAGGACACGACCAGCACGACAGCAGCTGTGACAAGGCCCGCCAGCGCAAGCCTTCCCTGCTTCGAAAGGTGTACGTGACTCGCAGACTCCGAAAACGCACTCGACAATTCCTTGCGTGACATCCACGCGAGGCAGACAAAAGTCGCCGCCACAGACGCCACCGCGGGAAGCGCAAATATCTTCAGCCAAATTCCCAGCGCCGGAACACGGCCGTCGAACACCACGAGGTTTGCTGGATTCGAAATGGGGAAAACAAAGCTCGCGGCGTTTGCAATGAAAGCGCAGGCCAGCAGATAGGGCATCGGCTGGACCTTAGCTCTTCGCACGACCGCGAGAACAGCGGGAGTCAGCACAACCGCCGTCGCATCGTTCGAAAGAAATGCGGTTACAACCGCCCCCACCAGATAAATCAACGCAAACAGTCGCCAGCATGATTGCCTCGCGTGTCGCGCCGCCACATCCGCAAGCCACTCGAAGACACCATTCTCCCGGGCAAGTTCCGCTAGAATCATCATTCCCGCGAGGAACAGATAAACGTCTCTCCCTTCGCGCACGGCATGCGCTGCGGCTCGCAGCGAAATCAGCCGCGTCGCGATAAGGAACAGCGCTCCGCCGCACGCCCAGTAAGCCTCGGAAATACCTCTCGGACGAGCCAACATCAGCCCGATGGCGGCCAGAGCAATGATCCAAATAAATGTTTCGGGATGTGTCATGCGAGCGGGGAAAGCTCGGCGGCACGTTTCGTAAGAACCGCCATGTCCTTTTGAGTGTCGGCCAAGGTCTCGGGCACGAACCACCAGAGAAGGCCAAGCGCGACCGCAGCAATTGCCGCCAAACCGAGGAACGAAGCCTGGTAATTCACGCGCTGGATGAGCACGCCTCCAACCGTCGTGCTGAGCGCCGCGCCGATGCCGACCATCGTGGCCAGTGCTCCCGCCGCCAGATTGAATCTTCCTGTTCCCTCAGTACGGTCTTTGATAACCAAAATCGAGACGATTCCGAAAATCGCATTCGCCACGCCGTCAAGCGTTTGGATCGCGATCAACGCTCCCGCCGCGTGCGTCAGCGTGTACAACACACCGCGAACCGGCAGCGCTCCGAATCCCAGCAGCAGAAGGGGCTTTCGTCCTTTGGTTCCAGCACGCCTGCCAATCCACGCCGCGGAGACGGCGATGACCAGTTGCGTCACGATGATGCACGCGGACATGAACGGAGCCGCGGTTTTCGGATTTCCCTTCGAAAGCATCTCTCCTAGCTGCGGCAGCATGGCCGCGTTCGCGAGGTGAAACAAAAACGCAGCCAGCAAGAAAAAGACAAGGACGCGATCCTTCATCAAAGCCGGAACTCCTTCGGCTTTGAGTTCCTTGTCCCCCGTCCGGCCACCGCGCGCGCGCGCGTAATCGATCTGTTTCGAGTCAATTCCGAATACGGAGAACGCCGCCGGAATCGCGAGCAAAGCCGCAACAATGAAGATCGCACGATAGCCGAACTTGTAGCTCACGTACGCCACAAGCAGCGCGGTAAATACGTTCCCCGCGGAGTTGAACGCCTGGTTTTTCCCGAACTGCCTGTCGAATGCCTTCGCGCCGACGATGCCCAGCGTGATCGCGGCGACTGTCGGCAAAAGAAATGGCGCGGCTCCGCCAATCAAAAATTGCGCTGCATAGACGGAGAGCACGGTCGGACGGGCCATCAGCAGGAATGCGCCGGCCACGAGCACCGATAGACTCACTAGAACAAGCAGGCGTTTCCGGCGCGCCGCATCCACAACCGCTCCCGCCGGCGTCTGCATCGCGACGGTGAGCAACCCGCCGAACGTCAACGCATAACCAACGCTGCCCGGGTTCCAGCCGGAGGAAGCAAGATAAGCGGCGACAAACGGACCCAGTCCCGTTTGCACGTCGGCCAAAAAGAAGTTCAGCCATTCGAGGGATCGCAAGCTGCTCTGCTTGTTCTGTTCGGAAGTTTCCACGCTGCTTCTCATAGGCTTCGCGTCTTAGACAAAGCACGAGCAGCGCCATCCTATCCGTCTGTGTTTTCACTAATGCCTTACGGTTTCGCGTACGGTTTGCGAACGATCTTTGTACGCTTTCCGCCCTCATTGCAATCCTTCGCCGTCCCAGCAGCTTTTCCTTTTTACCCCGTACTCGCCGCAATCCGTTCGACTTGCAGCCCGCTTCAATACTTTCCACAGCATTGGTCAACCGCATGCAGTTCGAGAGTCCGCCAGCCAAAAGGAAAAAAGGAACGAACCCATGAAACCGAAACTTCTGTTCGTCGTACCCGCAATGATTGCCCTTGGGCTCTTCACCATCGGCTGTCGACCCGCCGCAGCTCGTCCGCCACAGGCCGCCCTGCAGGAACCGGCACCACCACCACCGCCGCCTGCAGCCTGTGCGCCGGCACCACCGCCGCCCGACGGTCCGCCGCCTCCACCTCCGCGTCGAGGACGCCGGCCCGCGCCACCCCCTCCCGCTTGCGGTCTCGACGCGCCTCCGCCCCCGAGAGCGGTTGTCTATCCCGAAGTTCCCGCGTCCACGGTCCGCGCCACGATCCGGCAATTCAACTATGGACCTGAAGGAGAAATCTCCGGCTTCGTGCTTTCCAACAACATGCAGGTGAATCTTCCGCCGGAGTTCGCTTACCAGACCGAGTCCATCACGCGATTGAAGTCGGAAATCGCTGTCACCGGCTACCCGCGCCAGACTGCGACGGGAAAGACCATACTCGACGCGATTTCCATTACCGCGAATGGTCAAACCATCGCCGCGCCTGCTGGACCTGCAGGGCCGGGCAGTGCTCCGCCGCCGCCCCCACCCCCGCAGAACTAGTGGAAGGAGTGCCCCCATGGCTGCCGCTAAACTCATCGCGCTCGGTTTCGGCGTTCTGCTCCTTCTCTATGTAGCAGGGATTTTCGGACCTGGTCCTCTCGTTCCCGTCCTCGGTCCGGTCTTCGACCAGGCAGTCACGCTTGCCGTCGTCGTCGTTCTCGTCTTTACCGCCTTGCCCTGGCTCATGCGCACCGTTCGCAAGCACGAGTCATCGGCGAGTCCAGGATCGGAAACGCCGCAAGCAGAGGAAATCCTCCGCGCGCGCTACGCGCGGGGCGAACTCGACCGCAATCAGTTTCTGCTCATGCTCGAAGATCTGCGGACGCTGCATCCGCGAAAGACATGAGCCGCAAATCTCCAGCGAAGCGGCTGGGGCCCTTCGCCGCGATCGTGCTCCTTCCGCTCGTGGCGCTCGGGTCGCTCCGCTACTGGCCGCAGAGCGAAGCGACCGTCGAACTGCCCATCGTCGAGGTGCGCACGGGCGACCTCCTGTCCGCTGTCACTGCCACGGGAACGGTCCAGGCACACCGCACCGTGGACATCAAGTACGACACGCAAAGTCTCGTCACCGGACTGGACGTGCAGGAAGGCGATCGCGTTAAGGAGAATCAATCTCTCGCCACCATGGACCTCCGGCTCCTCGAACCGGCTCTCGCCCAAGCGCGCCAGGCGCTCGAGAAAGATCAGGCCAGCCTCGCGCTGGCCGAGGCATCCCTGCACCGCGCGCAGTCTCTTGCCGCCGCGCAGGTCCTTGCCCAAGTGGATTTGGAAACTGCCGAAGCCAACTACAAATCGATTCTTCACCAAACCGAAGCCGACCGCGGCGCCGTGGCCATGGCGGAAGAGCAGATCAGCAGAGCGCATCTCCTCTCTCCCATTCGCGGCGTCGTCATCGCTCTCTATGTCCACAAGGGCGAGATGCTGGGTTCAGCCACGGCGGTCGCCGGCCTCGGACCGAACGCCGCAGTCGCGAAACCAACGAATACGCTCATGACCATCGCCGAGGAAGGCTCGCTCGAAGTGGACGCCGACGTGAACGCCGTGGATATGGGCGGAGTCTTCGCGGGTCAGGAAGCGAAATTCACCCTCGACGCATTCCAGGGCATAGTGTTTTCAGGGAAGGTGAAGACTATCGCGCTCCAGCCGACGGTCATGAACGGAGTGACCACCTATCGTGTCGTTCTCTCCGTTCCCCGCTCGGCGCAGGAATTTCGCATCGGCATGCCCTCGAACATCATGCTGTTCCGCACCATTACAAAGAATGCGCTCCTGGTTCCTCCGGCCTCCATCCTCAAGGAAGGAGGCCGCGCCTTCCTCTTCACGGTTGAGAAAGATTCCGCGCCGGACCGAATGCATCTCAGGAAAACGGAAGTGCAGGTTCTTGGAGAAACGCCCTCCGCCGTTGCCATTCGCGGCGAGATCGGCGAGCCAACGCGCATCCTGGCGACGGCCAACCCTCAAGTTGCAGACCAGTTTTCCTTCACTGCGAATGTCACGGAAAACGAGTTCCAACCGAACCCCGATCTTTCCGATCTTCAATTCGAGCGGAAGACCGCCTCCGCGACACAAGCGCTTCCGGCAATTCCCGGACCCAAGCCCAAAAACTTTCTCCAGCGACTTCTCAGCCCCTGAGGCTCCATGCGCCCGCTCGACTATTTTTCGGAATCGCTCGACAGCTTGAGAAAGCACAAGATGCGCGCACTGCTGACCATGCTCGGCATCATCGTCGGCGTCTTCACCGTCATGGTCACGCTGGGCGTTGGCGCGGGCGCGCGCATTGCCATTGAGAATCAGATTGCCTCGCTCGGCTCGAACCTCGTGGCCGTCAATTCCGGGCCGCCGCCAAGCGTCGGCCGCCAGCCGATTCCCCTTTACCTCTCCGACGCGCGCGCTATTCTGCAGAACTGTCCCGCGGTCGTCGAAGTTTCGCCGCAGCAGGAAACACGGCTCGCCGTCAGCTTCGGTTCGAACCAGCTTGCCAACAACTTCGTGATGGGAGTCACCGCTTCGTACGCGCGCGTCCGTCTGGCCCAGCTGCAGCGCGGGCGCTTTCTCTCCGACGAAGACGACGCCACCGCCGCCAAGTCCGCTGTCCTCGGCGCAACGGTCGCGCAGTATCTCTTTCCCGGCGTAACACCCATCGGAAAGCGAATCCTGATTTCCGGTGTGGACTTCGAAGTCGTCGGCGTACTGGCATCGAAAGGCGACGGCCCAGGCCTCGGTCCGGGCATGAGCACGGATGACCGCGTGTTTCTTCCTCTCGCAGCTCTGCAAAAGAGGCTGCTCGGATCGACCGACCTCCGCGTCATCGCCATCACCGCGCGCGACGCCAGTCAGATTCCCCTGGTCGTTTCGCAGGTGAAGAAGCTGCTCGACCGCCGCCATCCCGGCAACGGATTCGAAATCAAAACGCAGCTGGAGTTGATGCAGACTTCCGAGTCTGTTTCCTCCATCGTCACGCTTCTGCTCACCGCGCTGGCCGCGGTATCGCTCTTCGTCGGCGGCATCGGCATCATGAACATCATGCTCGTCGCCGTGACCGAACGAACGCGCGAGATCGGCATCCGCCGCGCCATCGGCGCGAAGCGCAAATCCGTCATGATCCAGTTTCTGCTCGAATCCTCCATTCTGAGTTCCGCGGGCGGGTGCGTCGGTGTCGTCGGAGGCATCCTGCTGTCCGCGCTTGCCGGCAAAGCGTTCGGCTGGAGCGTTCCCATCCTTCCCGCCGGGATCGCGCTGGCGCTCGGTTCCTCTTTGTTTGTCGGTGTCGCCTCGGGAATCTATCCGGCACGCCGCGCTTCGCTTCTCAACTTGGTGGATGCTCTGCGTTTTGAGTGAGCGGCCAGGACAGAATGCTCGCGGCAACGCGTTGATTCTCTTTTTTCCATCGCGCCAAGAATGTTCTGCAGCAGAGGATTCCCTGCGCGAGTCAACCTCCCGAAACACCGGAGTCCTCTTTGCGCCCCACAATTCCGGTATAGTCAGCGCTTGACCTCCGCGAACGGCTTCGCACAAGTGCCTTCCCCGCACGGGCTGACGGCAATGGGTGTTTTCCTTTTCTTCGGAGCCGCGATGGCCAGCCTCGCCGGGATAACCTTGCTCTGGCCGGGCACAGCGCTCGATCGCGCGTGGGCCTTGAATCCGCGCGCCCACCGCAACCTTGCGCCGCTCGGCTGGATGGTCGGAATTCCGTTCCTCTTGCTCAGTGCGGCTCTATTTGCAGCAGGTGTCGGCTGGTTCCGGCGGCGATTTTGGGGATGGTGGCTGGCTGTCGCTCTCATTGCCGCGCAGGTTCTCGGAAATATCGTCAATCTTTTCTTGGGCCGTATCGCGCAAGGTGCGACGGGGTTCGTTATTTCTGGTGCACTGCTCGCCTATCTCCTGCTTCCGCGGATGAAAAATGCTTTTCGCGATGCCATTCCTGCGAAGAGTCGAGTTTGACCATTCTCAGGACGCTTTTTGCAGCAGCGTCCACCGCAAGGCCAGCGGCGTAAGCAGCGTCGTCACCATAACGAGCAGGATGACCGCGGAAAACAATCCGTCATCCACAACCCCGATGCCTTTGCCGATGCCAGCGAAAATCAAACCGACTTCGCCGCGCGGCATCATGCCGAACCCAACGGCCAGACGATTCATTCGCTTCGGACATCCCAAGCCGCTCAGAACCTTCCCGACGATCGCCACCACCGTCAGTGCCGCTCCCGCGATCAACACGTCCTTGCTCACGAGGGCTTCGAGCTTCACCTGAATGCCCATCCATACGAAGAACAGCGGCACGATCAGCGATTCCACCGGCGACAGCAATTCCCGCAGCGACAGGCCCTCCATTTCCTTGTCAAAAATGTCGTTCAGAATCACCCCCGCAGCAAACGCTCCTACGATGGCCGCAAGCCCCGCTCCGCTAGCCAGCCAGGCGAGAAAAAATGCGAAGATCCACCCCGTCAGCAGCTTCACGTTGTGAATTCCCGCGCTTGCGAGCCTGCGTGCCACCCACGGAGTGATCCAGATTCCAATCGACAGCGAGCCTCCAAGAAACAAGGCGGCCTTCGCGGTAGTCCAGCCGATGCTCCACACGCTGACCGTGCCCGTCACAGCCAGGACGCTAACCACGGCAAGAACAATCAGACTCAGCACGTCGTCAAGGACGGCTGCACCCAGAATCACGCGTGCCTCATCCGTTGTGTCCTGACGCAAATCGCGGAGAACCCGCGCCGTGATGCCTACGCTCGTGGCGGTCAGAATGCCGCCAATGAAGAGATCGCGCGCGAGTGCCGAGTCCGGGTGCAGGAATTTCATCGTGCCCAGCCCAAGGGTCATCGGAGCCAGCACTCCGATCACTGCCACGGAAAGAGCAGTTCGTCCCACCCGCTTCATCTCGCGGATGTTCGTTTCGAGACCAACGAGGAAAAGCAGCACCAGGATGGCAATGCGGGAGAGCAGGTCCACAAACGAATACACGGCCACATAGTCGAGGCCCTTCGTTCCCGCGAGAATCGCGGAAACCCGCTCGGCGTGCGATCCCGCGGGCAACAGCCGCAAAGCAGCCTCGGAAAGGCTTACGTTGGAAGACAGAGCGAGATCAGCGATCCTGCGAAGCGCGTCGCCTTCGCGCAGCACGGTGATCCCCGGGTTTCCGAACCAATATGCCAGGTTTCCAATCAACAGCCCGACTATCAATTCCCCGAGGACGGGAGGCTGCTTGATCAGAGTCATCAGGCGTCCGCCGAAAACCGCCGCCAGCGTCAAGAGAACCAAGGCCAGCAGGATCGGCACTACCGGGTCCGCGTGAGAACCGGATACTTCGGCCAGTATCATTGGAATCGCGGGACTCATGATCGGCATGCCGCTCGGAAACGGCTATCTCCTTCACCCCTAGACTAGAAAATAAGCTACGCGAATCGTTGAACAAGCTCTAGCGGAAACGGCGAGGGCACAAAGCTGTCTTGAGAGTACGGGCAAGAATCTCCGGGCACTCGCCTCAAAGAGCGCCTGAACGCAACGCTTCTCTAGACCGTCGCAGGTCCATTTGCACCAGGGTCTGACCGAGTGGAGGTTTTCCCAACCACGCCTCGATATGAATACTTGTGGATGGGGTCTCGGCACGACAGGCTCGTATTACTGGTTCCGCTCGCCGACTGAAAGAGCTTGCCCGCAGCTCGACTCAAACGTCAGAGCGAGCCGCCATCACCAACCAATTGCAGTAATTTTGTACACAAGCAGAATGACTACGGCCGCCAGCGCGATCCAGGCGGACAGCGTGTAGCGTCGGAAGAAGTACAATGTCACGCCTGCCCAGCAGAAGCATGCAGCTATTAACGCGCCACCAATATATGGCGCAGCGACTGCGATCGAGAAGCTCGTGCCATGGACGTGCCTGAGCCGGAAGAACTCGCCGAGCGTCCTTACCACGATGAGGAATTGAGCCGTGATTCCTATCTGAGCCCAGCGTTCTCTAGTCACGCGGATATTCTAGCTGGGCGGGCAGCGCTTGGCGACAAATCGCTATTGCGCTTACCGTGATGACCGAGGTCACGTTCTACGTCGTCGGCAAACCGGCAGCGGTTTTCCAAACCGCCGCCGACCCGGATGGCGCTGCCTCTGCTTTTGGGAGTGTTCGAGTGTTGCAATTGGAACCAACGGATTCTTTGGCTGTTGGTCCAACAATTTTATTCCATACACATATAGCTCTGTCAGGTGTAATAGAACTTTGATATTCCCTATGAGGGTGAATGATCCGCAAGCTCAGAATCAGTTCCAGGTAATAGCTCGGCTCTACGCCTGAAATCATATTTTATGTGCTGACCAGCCAGGCAAACACCTGTATAACGCCAGATGGTTGGACGGCTGGGATGATCCGTGTATATCTCAACCGCTCTCCCTTTGCCAAATTCGATAACCACGTCCATGTCTTTGGGATAATGTGCTTCCACTTCGACAATCGAGGTCGCATAAGTGAAACTCAGTACATCCGCATAGGGAACCTCCATAATCTCGCTGGACTCCGTTCGAAACTCAAATTCCTTCGAAAATGGGGGAATGGTTACTATGCGACGCACGATCAGTTCCCGGTTGTCTGACGATCTGGATACGGTTAATCGTTCATCGTTTGCGGCTAGCATCGAATTCGTGCCCCGATAATCATACTTATATTCATCCCGAGATCCTTTTCGGCATGCGAACCGCACAATCTCGGGAGCTTCCATATCCGCAAACATGCTCGTCATCTTCAATGAATGACGGTAGGAGAGTTCCTGATCCTTCAGATTCTCCAAGATGAAGCTAACTTTTGTCGTCACTCGAACAAAATTGGGATGCTTATCGCCTAGGTAATCGAGTGAAAGGTGCAGCCTAAAATTGCGCCGCAAGGCAGCAGGCCGCATCAATTCAAGAAGTTCCTCCTTTAGATCGTCCGGTACAAGGTAACCGAATACGTATTTGGAAGTATTCTTCGCGACATGATGCGAAACCTCTCTGGCAACCGAGCTTACAAGCTTTTCCTTCAAATATTCGTCCACGGCAAACGCAAGTGCAGACGCGACTACGAGAGCAATTCCTAAGTCTCGTAAGAGATGGGCTCCCATCTCCCAGTATTTCTGGTGGCCTTCAGAAGAGGTCTGTGGTGCCAGATACAGTGCTGCAGAGACGAGAATGAATCCCGAGATACACAACGCGGCAATCAGCCATCGGTCTCGGTTCTTGGCTGTTCCTTCTTTCGGAGTTTGTCCTTCGTCAATGGCACTCATATTCGCGGCGGAGTATATCAGCTTTGTATGGCATTGAGTCAATTCCACCGTGCAACAACCCTCAAAGAGGCGGGTGGACTAACGGATTTTCGAATTCTTCAGCCGCTCGGGGAGCGAGTCAAGACTTCAGGTGAGTCGACGTCCGCTATTTAGGAAACGTGTATCCGCGACAATCAAAACTGGAACCGCTGCACCTGAATCGCGGTCCTCGAGCAGTTCCGAAAACACCAAAGCAACTCGCTTCCTGCAAAATAGGTGAGCGGCTGCGGGTGTCTGAAGGGTTGATCGGGCACAATGGGTTCTTAACTTTTCTTGGTTAGGCCCCAAAGCGCCAGCCTAGACTCGTAGTAGTCTCTCAGTTTCCGATAGCGCTCAGCCAACTTCTCATTCTTTGCGGCAACAAATCTCTCGTGCTCACTAACGATGAAATCGTACCCCGGCTGCACCATGATCTGCCCCTCTCCCGGCTTTGCAAGCCGCGCCATCACGTCACCGAGATAATCGAGATATCTTTCCCCGCCCTCTATGGCCGTCAAAGCAATGATTCTCTTCACCATCGCGCATAACGCGTCCGATTTCCTGCTACTGAATTCTTTCCCGGCTGCGCCGAGGTAATCCCAAAAGGTCTTCCCAATTAGGACACGTGGATACTCTGCACGCTTTGATTCCAATTCATACGCATCGCCCAGCGCCGTACCGTAAATTTCCTCCGGTCCAATTTCGACTCCAAGCCCAACTTCAATCCCACCCCGAACGGCATGTTTGCTCGCCATGGCGGTCATCATGATTGTCGCGGCCGAGGACAGAGCCGAGAAAATCCTGACCATCGGCTCCATATCGCCATTCACTGGTGCGAGGGGCACCGATACGACAAACGAGTCCGAAAACCCAACAAACCTGGGCTGCAGGCTCACGCCTTTTTTACGTGAAATCCCAGCCTCGAAAGCTTCGAAATTGTTCCGAAATGCGGAGCGAAGGCCAACTACAAATCCAGCCGTATCTTTCAACACTTCCTGAACCGCGACATGCTCCTCCGACGATTTCGGCAGGCGCAGCTCCTTGAACTTCTCTCGCTGGCCCTGAACATCGAGAAAAACCGTGAGATGGTAGCCCAACCGATAAGTCTTGGTTTCCATGGAGTCCTTGCCAAATAGACTAAGGAAGAATTTCCATACCTTACTCGACCATCGAGTTAGCTTCGACCACATCGCCGAACGACTCAGGAAGGCTATCATCTGCGAGTCTGATCTCGTCCCGTCGCGCGGAAATTCTTGGTGATGCTACTCAACCGGCCTCTCAAGCATTCCTTAAGAGACTAGATTGTCGAGTGTACTGCTCGCGACGAATCTCGAAAAACCGATGTCGTGCGAGTGGATCGTCAGCTTCTTGGCTGGGGAAGCCGAGATTGCGGCACCTATTCTTGTCTCAATCTCCTTGGCATCGCCCTTGCTTACGATCACCAACTGGCTGCCAGCTGGCACCTCCTGAAGCAGCCCGAGCACATCTTGATCGCGGCCGCTGAATCCAACGATAAGAAAATGCTGGCAATTCTGAACGAACGCTCGTGCCTGATCTGCATGTTCTTGCGGACATACAAAGCTCTTCGGCCTGTCGGTTGGGACGACCAGTTGCGGGTAAAGATAGCCAGACGGACCACCTCCCGGGATATAGAAGTCGTGTGAATGCCTGTTCCACATTACGACCTGAAGCTCGCTTGAAAAGATTGGCATCTCTTGAAGGCGGCTGGGAAAGAATCTTCCTGAACTGTCGCCCCGACAGTTGTCCACAATTCTGCCCCAATTGACCGAGCCGTGTGGCTTCACATATCGCCACTTTTTATTCTGCGGAATATACGAACTCAGAGAATTGAATTCGTGATGGTCGTAGGTCGAAAGTGCGTCCTCAAGAAAAAGATCGTAATTCAAATTCAGGAACAATACTTCTTCGAACCGTGATTCCAATACGCGCCGTACGAGCGTGTCAAACTTCGAACTACCGCGGATATACTCAAGGCTGATCGTCCACAAAAGCTCTCTCAAATACAAAGGAAGCTGTAAAGGCCAGAAGTTCTGATGGTGCTCAGCAGATTCCAACAACCCGCGAAATATCTCCTCGAAGTCTCCACCGTTCGCCAGCTTGGTGCGTAGTTCATCCAATCGCGCAGTCACCGCTGGATAGCGATTCAAGATCCCGTCAAACTGCCGCCCAAGAATGTCCTTCGCAAGAGGAGGGCGGTAAGCCTCGTTGATCATGGCGGCTGTTTCGCTGTCTCCACAGTCGTATGAAGCACCTGCCCCGACAATGACTGTCAGCCGCTTGGATTCGCCCTCTGGCATTGCACACTGCTCCTGCATCCAGTCTCGCTACAGAACAAGGGCTTGGACTCCGGGAACTCACCGACCGTTCCGCTTCCTGCCCGCCCGTCTATTGCGGCTTGGCGTTTTCGAATTTGAAACTCTCACCTGCCGACATCGCTGCCGGTTTCCAGTCAAACGAGTAGTTTAAGGAGAGGGTCGGCCGCCAGCTTGTGAATGTCATGGCTTTCGCTGGATTCGTCCCAAGCGTGTCCGGCTTGCTTCGGTACACGAACATGTCAAATCCAGGAGCCAAACTTAAATTCCCCCATATCGGAATCTTCACCGAGTTTTCAATCCAGATTCTGAATCTTGGCTGCGAGGAATTGTCATTTGCCTGGCGGAAATAGAAATTCCATTCTTTGGAATCGCTCTTGATCGTAATTTTCTTGTTCTTGTTATTCGGAAGTTGAAAATCCTTCTGATAGTTGTACCCGAACGCCAGCGCCGGTGTAGTCACGCTAACCACATTGAGGCTGGACGGGATTTTCCCGGGTTGGAATGGCTGCGTCAGACCGGCGTTGAAGGCGGTCAGATTGGCGGCATTCACGGCATCGCTGATCTTCCCGGGCGTCGCCTGAACAATGATGCTGCCGCTCGTCAAACTGACCGAGTCCAGTCGATTGAAATTGTGGTCCGGCGAAAAACCAAATCGAAACCAAATTGTTCTGGTGCGGTTCGTGGCAAGGATGCCGACCTCTCCAATTAGGTCGCGCTGCCGCACTGCTGGAAACGTCAGGGGCAACGGCAGTGTCTTGGTCTTAACTAATGTGCTGTTCGCCAAATCCGTGAGCGTGATAACTCCGAGCGGCAATGCGAATTGAGAATCGAATTCACCCGCGACATAAAATGGGAAACTCACGTTGCCCCGATGCTGTTGCCAGTACCAGTCAAGTTCTGTTCGAAGACGATATTGGTCAAGCACCGGATTGATATCGTTCGGCGAAATCTGATTGGTCTGATAGTCAATCCCCACCGTGTTTATCCATTCGAGCTTTGGAGAATACAGCCCCGCTGAGAAACGCGGGCCTATCGAAATGATTCGCTGGCTCTTAGCTTGCGTTGCTGGCTCGTTTGAGATGGGTTTGAAGTTACTCGAATTCGAGATTTGATTGAACGAAAACCCGAGCTGTTGCAGCGACAATAGCCAGTACGGTTTGGCGTCTCGATTTGCAGTCCATTTCTTCACGTCGGGATACTGGTCCGTATCCACGGGTACTTTTGAAATGAGCGATTTGTCCAAAACCTCGGCTCGGAATTCCTGCCCGATGTCCTTGTGCTTGTCCTCCTCCTTGTCCTTCAGCTTGTCCTTCGGTTTGTCGTTCACCTTCTGCCGAAGAACGCTCGGATCATCCAGGGCATCCGGATACGGACCCTGCAATTGCGCCACGGGAGTCGATGTCACGACGGTCACGGGGAGTGTCCCCTCGATCGGCCGCACCTGATGCGTAAAAACATTCAGACCGTCTTTTGAAAACCCTTGCAGTTTCGAACCCCCAGCAGCCTTTGTGTAGAGAGTCTTCGCTAAATCTCCCGTCAAAATGACGCCTCGGGGATCATGATTGACAAAAATCAATCGGCGCAAAACCAGATCTACAAAAGCTCGCTCGTCAATATAAGGAACGGGATCTGGCGTGGCATCGTCCGGGCCGTGGACAAACCACTTGGCCCACGCGTATGCCGAATCGCCCAAACCCGCCCCTGCGCCCAAAACCCCGCCGGACCCGATATCGGACCTCGACCGAATTTTGTCCCTGTTTTTCCGGATTAACATGGCCGTCGCCGGATCAATCCCGGGAATCGATTGCAACAGTTCCAAAGGTGCCGTTGCCAAGTCGACCGTAAAATGACCGCCGTCTCTTTTGCCGTCCTTGTCAGAGCATTTGAACGCTGAATTTCCATTGTGGCAACCCAGCCAGCGCACGGAACGGAGCCACCGAAGTGGCAGAGGATCAACAAAATCGGTGGGGAGAAGCGCCACTTCGGCGCGATGTTTCTCGCGCATTACTTCCATCAAAACGTCAAACGTTCGGTCGTTATCCGCTTTCAACACATCCTGCGAAGGCAGACGTGAACCCACCGCCCCATTAAGATCCGATGCCAGCACCCATTCAGAGAGAAGTGCTAGTTGATCCATTCCAGCGCAGCACGGACGCAAGCTATCGTCATCCGCCGTTGCGAAAAGAACCGGAAATGCTATTCCCGGAACTCCGGAATGCTGCGCGCCATCGTCACGAGCGTAACTTGCGTTCTTGACCTGCCACGGGCTATTGGAAACCAGTTCGAGTTTGAGCTGGTCCACGCTCTTGCCAAAATCCAGCGGCACGATACGCAGCGGGCCGTGCACCCCGGAACTCGATGCAGCAGGTTCTGAACTGCCCGCGCCGGAGCCTCCCACAACCACCGCATATTTCGAGTTCTTGCCAGCCAAACCGTCCAAGCCCGCAGCGTCCGTTTGGGCTAGCAGCACGATGGCTGGATTCTTTTGCCGCTTGCTCAGCAAAGAGTCCAATTCTGCAACATCCAAATGAATCGAAATTTCCTCGCCATTCACTTCTGGTAGACACTTCTTAGCATTTTGAAGGAGCGGGCAAAGCTCCGCGATTTCTTTTCCCAGACTGCCCCCGGGCGAAGCTGCGAGTTCCTCAATCACTTTCTTCTTCTGCAACCAATTCAACTCAGCATTCCAATAGTCGAGAGCTTCCGTCATCGGTTCCGCCCGGAGCCGGTTGATGAGTTCCGCGTTGTCTGACTTTTTCCCAGTCAGTGTTCGCGGCATCTCGGTCAGCTTCTTCTCATCGAAGACGGAAATCGTGCACACATTTCCAAGTTGCACTCGACTCGCATCCTCCGAGACTGTGCACAGAATAGGAATGTCGTATCCGAGCCAACTCGTACGCTTTTGTGGAAGTCCCGTTTCCAGTGGTCGACCCGTCGGACCAGATAGCGAGACAGCCTTGTTTTTCTCCGGCACCGAATCGGCACTTAGGGCTGTTTCCCGGTGTTTCGCCATTACCTCAGTCGCCCTTGGGTCGGTTGGCGGCTCGTTCCAAGAATAGGTAATCGTGAACAGTTCGTAGGTGTAAAACTTTATGGTCTTCGTCTGTGGTGCGGAACCGGCGCGGTATTTGATTTCCAACTGATAGCTGCTCGCGGGACTTAGAGGCACAGGGAACTTCAGCGTTACGACTCTGCTCGTCTCCTCGGTCGTCACAGCATCATCAAACGGAAAGAAAGCCTTTCGCAAATGTCCTTTTGCCGTGTACGAATAAACCACGCTTCGGCCTTTGCTCGGTTCGACGTGTCCGTTTTTCGGCCGCACGCTCTTCTGCTGGCACTCGGTATCGGAAAGAAACTGGAACCGAAAGGTGGCCTTATTATCCCATGACGGATCTCCTCCGCGGATGCCAGCCCCGGGAGCCATCTCTCGTTCGCTTTTGGTTCCTTTGACCATGACCTCACAAACGGCGTCCGCAGGATCAGCGCCGACGTCAAAGGTCACCGAACTTCCCGGGAAAATCTCCTGAGAATCAACCAGCAGACGTGGGTCTTTCTTGTTGGGGACTTTGGGTCCAGGTTCTTCGTTGGCCATGAACAAATTAGCCGACAAGAATGGAAAATGGCGTAGCTGCTGGATTAAGGTAGTCTCCCGGCTGTAGTTGAAATCACCCGGACCTATCGCGACGGCGTCAAAATACTTCTGAAGCTGCCAGGTAAACAGGTCGCCATCGCACTGTTCCAGAACCTTCCAAGCAGCGTCGACCTCTTTCTGCGTCGGCGATGAACCCGCTCTTTCCAGCTTCGTTTGCGCATCCTTAGCGGCGGTACCGCATTTAAGCTCATCGAGGGAGAGGCCTTCAGCCGCATATAAAGCTCTTAGTTCTTCGACTTTCCTTTCAAAAGCGGTCATCTTCTTTTCTTCGACAAAATTTTCCGCCGTGACCACAATGGTCTCCGAACCCGCCACGATCGTAGTTGCTAGATTTGACTTCGGCAAACCGCCGCCGGCAGAAGAAAGCGCGCCGGATTTAATAGCGCGGCCCAGATTGTTCCCAGTCAACAATCGCAACGTAGGCACTGTGGACTGGCTTTCAAGGCTAAGCATTTCATGCAACACGCCCTTCGTCTTCCCGTCACCCAACCCTCCCACGGGCGCAACGACATCTCGCCCGTCGCGCGACCTCGACAAGTCTCCCGATACCAACAGGCAAACACTTTCTTCCGAAACCGAAGATGCAGGCGCGGTGACGGGCTTTGCGCATGGAGATTCAGAGGCTGCCCCCGCAGCAGTCGCTTTTGGCGCAGCTGGGGACCCAGCAGGTTCTTGGCCCTGGCATCGGGCGACTGCGAAGATGGACAACGCGACACAAAGAACGAAGGATCGAAAAGTGGCGGGGGCCTTCATGGATACCTCCGGTACATTCAAGCAGGAAGGAGAGTGAGCGGAAGACTATGCCCCAGTATGTGCCTTGTCAAGTTCCGCAGATATAACGGAAGGCTTCAATCCAGCGGTAAAGTGAAGAGCTCAATCAGGAGTTGAGACTACTCGCCCGGTACGATTGATATCACGGCACGGACCACGGTTTTCCAAACCGCGGCCGACGTGGGCCGCGTCACCGAGGAAATCCCACTCGAAGGACTTTAAGCCTAGGGCGAACCAATCTTTTCAAGTCGCGAAATAATTGTGCCGACTCTTTCCTGACTGGCGGCGTCTGGCGGCACATGGCCCGGGAGAGCGTCCATAAACGCAGAGATCGAAATCAGCTGTTTGCTTTCCTTCGCGATGTAGCTGCGTACATCGCCCGCCGCCATTCGAATTTCCTCTGCCAATTCACTACGACCATCGATGACGGCGATCAAGTCTTCGAGATCTCTACTCCCCGCGTAGTCACGGTTACCCCGACCCGCAAACGCCTCAAGTTTTGAAGCACAGAAATACACGGGCGCAACCAAACGAATTTTCAATCCCTTTTCGAGTTCGCGTTCTTCTGCGTGGTCCATTGCCGGCCGATACCACGAATTCGAAAATCCAAGAATCCTTGCATCGAGCGGCATCACATCGAGCGTCGTCGTCTTTTGCAGCCAGCGGCAGAGCGGTGCGCCTTCTCTCGTGTCTTCTTGAAACCCGAGCTTCTTGAGTCTCTCCGAAAATTTATCGTACTCAGCATAGGACGTGATTTCCGCAATCGCATCCACATCAAAAGTTGGACGCACATCCGCCGCTGCCTTGTCGGTGATGAGCAATGCCGTCGCACAACCGCCCACAAACACTAATTCTCCGAGAAGCGGCGCAAGCAGCTTGGCCGCATCCGTCAGAAGTTCGAGATTAGGATTGGCCATGAGCCGACCTTAACCTGTGGACTAACTCGCGCTCGGCCAAATCCCGCTCGCGCGCGCGTCCATCCCGAATCGCATCTACGAGCGCAAGAAGTTGGTAGAGCGCGGGATCACGTAACGCGGCATGCGGCACGCTCTTGTAGAGAGGCTCGAGGCTGACACCGCGAGTTTCGCCGTCAGGCCAGGGCCAGACTGGCGGCAAATCGTTCGAGTTGGCGATTTCACTCTTCAGCGGTTCGGCCGCGTACGAAGTAGGAATGCCCCTCGTCACTTCGCCGTGCTCCGCAGGAAAAGCGTATTTCAGTCCATGGACGAGGAATTCTTCAAGACCAGAAATATTCGGTTTGTCTTTAAGCGCGGGACCACGCAGAAGCTTCGAGCTTCTCAGGCGCTGAATGGCTCCATGAACTTCCGATGGGCTGAGGCCGAGATCACTCGCTACAATCGACATCGCTGGACGGCCGTTCGGATAGCCGAACAGCTTCAGTGCAACCACGATGTCTTGGGGCTTCAGATTCATAGACATATTCTATATTCGCGATTCGCGAATAGCAAATACAATCCGAATTGTTTAGATTGACCCTCTAAGCGGCCTATATTCTGTTAGATACGGAGATCGGTCGAATATGCGCAGTGTTAATTGGGACCCGCCTTAGAGGTGCGCAGCGCCTCAAGCGCAGTCGAAAGCTTCTGAAACTCGGCTCGAGGATTTCGGAACCAGTCCGTCGACCAGATCCTGTAGATGTTCCATCTGAGCCGCTCAAGAACCTCTTGCCGCAGGCGATCGCGGTCCCGCACCGACCTCGCCGAGTGATACATGGCTCCGTCACATTCCACGCCCAAAATGAACGAGCCTCTTTGATCCGGGTGCCGTACCGCAAGATCGATGAAGTATCCCGCCACGCCCAGCTGTGGCACGACTTCGTATCCTGATTCCTCCAACATTCCCATCACCCAACGTTCGAATTCACTGTCGGGTTCTCTTCCGGTTATTTCGCCGGCATCCAGATGACCGCTTTGCGCGTAGGCCAGATAGTTTTTCAATGCCTTGACGCCCCAGCGCGAGGATTCCTCCACTCTCAAATCGCTCGCCCTCATCGAGGTGAACAAACACACTTGCTGCTTCGCGCGCGTAAACAAAACGTTCAATCGCCTGTGACCATGTGCGCCATTGATGGGGCCCAGTCGTTGAAAAAAGTTTCCTGTCGCATCCTTTCCGTATACCGTCGAAATGAAAATGACGTCGCGCTCATCACCCTGCACGTTTTCTAGATTCTTGACAAAAACAGACTCTAGCGAATGCTCCCAACGTACGCGATAGCTCTCAGCCTCTACATCCGTTGCAAATAGCTCGTCCATCATCTTTTGAATCAACTCCTGTTGTGGCTTGTTCATTGCCACAATCCCAAGAGAGCGTTTGGGAAAGTTCTTCATGAATTTCTGAGCTGCTTCGGTAATGGCTTCCGCTTCCAAACGGTTCAATCCCGCTTCATAAACGCCGTCAACTTGTACAAGACGCACGCCGTAGTCGGGATCTTCACCTTTAGGCGACGGAAATACGATTAACGTGTTGTCGTAGAATTCGTTATTTGAGAACGCAATTAAATTCTCGTGTTGCGACCTATAGTGCCAGCGGAGTTGACGAACGGGTTGATACGGTCCACGCGCCAAATCGAGTACGGACTCCTGCGATGTCAGATCGTGGATATCGGCCTCTTCGGAATTGTCGTCCACTGTCTCGTCACGATCCACTTTCTCGAAGAAGGATGTCGGAGGAAGCTGCTTCGGATCACCCACAACGACGAGTTGTCGGCCACGAGCTATAGCTCCAAGCGCATCTTCAGGTCGTATTTGCGAGGCCTCATCCATTACCACCAAATCGAAGCGCAGACCTCCGGGATCAAGAAATTGCGCAACCGACATTGGGCTCATCATGAAGCAGGGCTTCAACGCTTGCGTTGCTTGACCGGCCCTCTTAAATAAATCGCGAAGCGCGGCGTGTCTTCGTTGCAGTCCGATCTGCCGTCGAATCAGAGCTAATTCGGTGATCTCCGAAGCGCGTCCGCGGTTGTTTCCCTGTGGTATCGGCACGTCCATCAGTTTGCGCCCGATCTCCAGCCGTCTCAGGTCCATCACTTTTCGATCTAGCTGTTGATAGCGCTTGCGCAATTGGTCATGCGTAACGCCCGAGTGTGATTTCAGTTTCGGATCCGTGGATAGGATGGATTCGGCGCACGAACGGAAGAAAATAAAATCGTACGCCTCACCAAGTCGCGCGTACGGAAAGGGATTGCCCTCCAGATGCTTCAGAATCGGCTCAAGAGCACTTGCTTTCGCCTTGCCCTCGATTCTCAAAAAATCAAGATACGGCTGGAGCGCGTTTGGATTTGTAAGTGCGTGAGTGATCCGTTTGCGCAGGAAATCTAGATTCACACCCTCGAAATCATCACTTCCGGTCCAAGCGCGTTCGTTCAGCCGGCCCAGTTCCTTTACTAGCCTCTTATGGTTCGCAGCTTTGTTGAGCGCTTCCGTCAACGCACCCGTGTGCCTTGTCAGCAGCTCCAAAACCATCCTCGCACTTCCACTGTAGAGCTCTGTCCGCACGAGCTGAGGTATGGCAACCTTCCCGATGGCGTCAAGAAAAGACAGCGTGCCTTCCAGCATCTCAACACTCGAGTGCTTCCCCTCTTGCGCAAATCGTAGAATTTCCATCGATTCAGTAGAGCTAAGCCTGTCTTTGGATTCTTTCAAAGATTGCAATTTTGCCGCGACGGTTTCCAATTCCAACATCGTGATCCCGTTATTGATCGAGAGTGCGCTCAACTTTGCGTTCAGCTCTCCCGTGCGTACTGCGGCCGCTTGCCTGACAACGCACAATGAGTCAGCATCTTGCTCAAGGGTTGCGCCGAGACCCAAAAACCGTTTTAGTGCGGTCAATCGTTCGGCTTTCCTCGACAGCTCGATGACCCCTTGGAGCCTCGCTCTTTCTCCGATCAACAGGGCTTCGCGGCATCGGTCGTTTCCCACGGACCCCGTGGGAAGTTCGCGCCGCACTTTCGAAGCCCAGCGCGCCACAGCAAGTAATTCCTGCCACTGAGTTTCCACACCTCGAAAGGAGATTCCGCCCACACGACGGAGTTCCGCGTCATTCTCAAGTTCTCGCTTTTGTTCAATGAAGCGAGCCAATCTATCCAGTTCTTGTCCAGGCTGCCGTTTGCGCTGTACTGCATTCGGTTGCGCGATACTGTCGTATACCCGCCGGGCCGCCCGATACTCGGAACCGAACCATCGCGCGAGAAATCCTGAATTTTCAAGCGTGGCCGCCGCAGCACGGATGTCCGTGATGGACGGAAGTGCAATGAGCCGAAAGTCAGCAGTGACCGTGCTCTTGAGAGCTCGAATATTTTCAGCCTGTTTGCTCCCGCGCTCGACAATTTGTAACGAGCCGTCTGCGACCAGGGCTTCGTCCCGTAGGCCCAGGAGATTTATCGGAAGTTCCGACAAGAGGGCAATCGCAGTCATCATGCTTCCCACGTCGCCAACTGTGGGGCTCTTGATTCCAAACTGCTCTGCAAACAACCGCAGTTCCGAACTTGCTTCTTCCAATTGTTTGGCCGTGACGGAACGTTCAGCATTCAGGACAGCGATATTTCCAACGGTGACTTCTTCCAGGTGTAGTTCATGCCCAACTGCTGTCGCCGATTGCACTTCCGAGACTTTCGCGTCATCCAGCGACTCACGATTCTTGAAAACATGCATCAATTGTTCGTATAAAGAGTCCACATTCTTTACGTTTTCGAAGGTACTTTTCAGCTCACCCAGGCCCTTGTCGGTCGCGCCTTTGCGGATAAGCTCGTCATTCAGCGTGGCGGTTGCAGCTGGAATTGCCAGAACATCCATAATGAAGCGCTCAGCACTTTTGGCCGTGCTTTCCATTCCCCACTTGGTTTCCTTGTTTGCGGCAGCAATTTCATCTTCTAGCACTCCAAGGGACTGATCCCAGGAGGTCAGCTCAGAAAGCAGTTCTTCTGCTTGAAATACGTCGAGTCCGTCATTCTCAAGGCCCCGCCATGGGTGATTCATCAAGCCGCCCCACCGATTTATGTTTGAAGCAGCGGATTGCAGGTCGTTCGCTAGGTCTTTCAACTCCGACCGCGTTGAATCGCTCACTTGCGTCGGCTCAACCGTCCGGGCTTTTCGCAAGCCGGGGGGTAGTGATTCTCCCAAAGGCGTCCGGATACAATTCCCGCGCAAAACCTCATGGACGGTAAGACCTGTTTCCCCAACATCCTCCTTCATCTTGTTCGCATAGTGGACCAATTCGTTGCGCGTCTGATCAAAGGACTCCAGCGTCTGCCTCAGCTGCCGTCCATCGAGTAGTGAGCCGGAGAGATTTAGTCGCTCCTCCAGTGACTTGAGGACTGCCGTTTTCCTGGTCTTGTTCGAATGAACCTCGAGGCAGAAAACCCCCAGACCGAAACTGTCCAAACGATCCTTCACGACCTTCAGCGCCGCCATTTTTTCAGCAACAAACAAGACTCTCTTGCCTTCGTTCATCGCGGCAGCAATGATGTTCGTGATCGTCTGTGATTTCCCTGTTCCTGGCGGTCCTTGAATCACCAGACTTTTTCCTTCAGAAACGTCGATCAATGCGCTGTGTTGTGATGAATCTGCGTCCGTAACCAGCGTCTGGTTTTTCTGAGCCATCGCAGGCGAATCGATCTCATAATCGGGGGCCAGCGTTACGTCTGACACTGCCTCCGTGCCGGCTAACAACTCGTTCAATACGGAGTGCGACTCGAGGCCGCCTGCTTCCGACCACCGTTTCGTCTCCAGATCCCGATACATCGCCATTTTCGCGAACGTGAACAGTCCGACTGTCACCCAACGGCGCAGGCGCCACCGACGCTGGGATTCCAGGACACGTTCGACATCACGGAAGTACGTACTCAGCGTTGATTCCGGATTCCATGGAGGCAGCTCGATGGAATGAGTCTCTCTTATAAGTTGTCCAAACGCCTGGTTGACCTCGATATCGTCATCGCGGGCCACGAGAACGTAGTGATAGACCCCTTCGTCCAGAACTCGCCGAATTTCCACGGGAACAAACAGAACCGGAGCGAAAATCGGCACGTCGGAGTCAGCCGATTCAAACCACTCCACGGCACCGAAGACGGCGTACAATGCGTTCACTCCCGCATCGTCGAGAAGCGTCTTGTCAGTTTCTCGAATTGCCGAAAGCTTGGCCTCCATTGCTTCTCGATACAGCAGAGTCTGAATTCGGGAATCACCGTGCGCACGACTGCGATGCTCAGAATCAGATGCCAAATCGTAGTTCGGATCGAATCCCAATTCACGGGCCCGGTCGACGACCGATGGCTTGAGTCTGGGAGCCAAGCCTAACGAAAGACGTACTCTGTCCCGCAACCCCCGTTCAGCCGTGGCCAGTTGCCTCCGCGACGGACGTTTTCCAAGCTTCTCCAGTTGTTCCAGGTAGTCCGTGTCGGAGGTTTTGCCAATTTTCACCGCCTCACTGAACTCACGTGTACGCTCATCCGTTGGTTCCAAATCTGGATCTTCGATCCATGCAAACTCAAGTTCCTTCCCATTCTCTAGCTTTTCAAATAGTGCCTCAGGAATCTCGTCGATGACCCGCACGTGGCTCTTCGATTTTTCAGAAGGTTTGAAGTTCAGCAGCCGGTTGGCCATCGTCAAATCGAGCAGCTTTGCGCGCAACTTCTCGATCGTCCCTAAAACGAGCCCTTTGAAGTCCGGATTTGGCGAAGCTGACCCAGCCATACGCGATAAAACGCCCTCTCCTGCACAGCAACATCGTAACTATGTGTGCGTTATCGAGTTATAGCATGACGCAGAAGAGTCTGGTGCCATTCCCGATTTAGACCCACCGAGAAAGTACTCGCTTTCGGGAGAAGGACTTCCCAGTCTTTCTTAAATGAGGAATAAAATGACTCTGGCATGCGCCTGCGCAAAATCGTGCATATCGACATGGACGCTTTTTACGCGTCGGTAGAGCAGCGGGACGATCCGCAACTGCGCGGCAACCCCGTCGTCGTCGCGTGGCGCGGAAACCGATCCGTGGTGTGCGCGGCGTCGTATGAGGCGCGAAAGTTTGGCGTGCGTTCCGCAATGCCGGCAGTTCGGGCGGAACGCCTCTGTCCCAATGCCGTGTTCCTGCCGCCGGATTTTCCGCGCTACAGAGCTGTCTCCCGGCAGGTACGCGAAATCTTCAAGAGGCACACCGATCTGATCGAACCCTTATCTCTCGATGAAGCGTACCTCGATGTTTCGGAGAACAAGACCGGACTTCCAACAGCTACGCAAGTGGCGCGCACTATTCGCGAACAGATTCGCATGGAACTAAATCTGACCGCCTCGGCGGGTGTGGCGCCCAATAAATTCCTCGCCAAGATTGCTTCCGACTGGAAGAAGCCGGATGGACTGTTCGTCATCCAGCCCGAAGAAGTCGATACCTTTTTGCTGCCTCTGCCAGTGGGTTGTTTGCCGGGAGTTGGAAAGGTCACGGAAGAAAAGCTCAAAGTCTTGCAAATACAAACACTCGCGGATTTGCGATCGCTCGATTTATCAACACTGGAACGTCGCTTCGGTCGCTATGGGGTCCGTCTCCACGAGTTGGCTCGAGGAGTCGATAACAACGAAGTCGTTCCGGACCGACCAACGCAGTCCATATCTGCAGAAGATACGTTCGAACTAGATGTCCCGTTGACAGAAACGGAGCCCATGATCCGAAGACTTGCGGAAAAGACCTGGACAGCGTCACGGACCGAGTCGCGCATCGCTCACACCGTGATGCTCAAACTGAAGACCAGTGACTTCAAAATCCTAACGCGCAGCCATACACCCGGCTTTCCACCTTCCTCCTGTGAAGAACTGACGAACATTGCCCTATCGTTGCGACAGCGTGTGAAACTTAGCCCGCAACAACGCTTTCGTCTCGTTGGCGTTGGGCTCAGCAATTTTCGCGAGACGGACAATGCATCCGCTCAGCCGGTACTCTTCGAGTAGGACTGCGCTGGAATTAGTGAAAGTCGTGGGATTGTGTTTCAGCCGCAGAAATCGAAATGGGCATTACCTGCGACGCTTTGATCGAGATGGTGTGGTCTTGATTCTGCAGAATTCCGTCCACGCGTAGAAACTTTTCCCTGTTAATCACTTTCCGGTATTTCTCGTAAAGATCGGGATTCACAATCACATTCGAAATTCCCGTTTCATCTTCAAGGCTCAAAAAGACGAAGCCCTTGGCCGTTCCCGGACGCTGCCGTGCGATCACACATCCTGCCACACGGGTGAATTGCCCGTCTGGCAATCGAGGCAAGTCACATGCTCGTTTCACTTCCTGTTTTGTGAGAGCCTCGCGGCAGTAGCTCATCGGATGCGGACCCGTACTCAGGCCCGCTCCGTGAAAATCCGCGACCAGGCGCTCTTCATCTGTCATCCGTCTCAGCGGCGACAATTCCAATTGCTCAGGAATCGTGTCGAGCAATGGGCCTCCCGGACGCGCGGCTCGCTCGACTTGCCAAAGCGCCGATCGTCGATGCATTCCGTTTCCGAGGGGATTCAGGGCGCCGATTTCGCTGAGCGTCACCAGTTCCGCTTTCTGTAGCTCCGGCACGCGGTAGGTTAAGTCTTCGATTCCTCCGAAAGTGCGCTTTCGCCGCTCCGAAACGATCTTCTCCGCCGCGGCCTCCCTCATTCCGCGGACGTACCGAAACCCGATTCGCAAACACGGAATGTCCTTTTCGTTTCGCAAGACATGCTCGATCGTGCAGTTCCACTCCGATTGAAGAACGTCGATCGGCCTGACACGCAGTCCGTGCAATCGCGCATCTTGTATCAGAACGGCCGGACTGTAAAAACCCATCGGCTGGTTGTTGAGCAAGGCAGCGGTGAATGCTGCGAGGTAATACTCCTTCAAGTATGCGCTCGCGTAGGCGATGAGAGCGAAACTTGCCGCATGCGATTCGGGAAATCCGTAACGGGCGAACGAACTGATCTGGGTAATGATTTCCTCCTGCGTTTCCGGACGGAAGCCGTTCTGCGTCATGCCGCTTCGCAGCTTGGCTTCGATTTTCTTCATGCGTTCTTCCGAACGCTTGAATCCCATCGCTCGGCGCAAATCCTCCGCTTCGCCACCCGTGAAATTCGCAGCGACCATGGCTATACGCAACAGTTGTTCCTGAAACAGCGGCACCCCCAACGTTCTTTTTAGAATCGGTTCGAGCGAAGGATGCGCGTACGCGACGGATTCTTTTCCCTGCCGCCGCCGCATATAGGGATGCATCATCTTTCCCACAATCGGACCGGGACGAATGATGGCCACCTGCACCACAAGGTCGTAAAACTTGACCGGAGCATTGCGCGGCAACGAGGCCATCTGCGCTCGGCTTTCCACCTGAAACATTCCCACCGTGTCCGCCTTGCGCAAAGTCTTGTATACCGGAGGATCGTCGGAAGGGAGCTGCGCCAAATCAATGGGTACGTTGTAATGCTTCGGAATGAGTTCGAGACACTCTTCGAGCACTGCCATCATGCCTAGTCCCAACAGGTCCACCTTCACGATGCCCATGTCGGCGCAGTCGTCTTTGTCCCACTGCACCACAACCCGTCCCGGCATCGACGCCGGTTCGAGCGGAACCACTGCATTGAGCTGCCCTTGGCACACCACCATGCCTCCCGAGTGCTGGCCTAAATGTCGCGGCAGATCCTGAATGCGTTCGCACAACTCCCAGTATTTGCGAATTCGGGGATGATTCATGTCTAAGCCGACTTGCTGAAAATGATTCTCGAAATTGTCGGACGGACCTCTCCATTCGCCACTGTCGACAACGCTCGCAAGCTGGTCGAGCGTCTCTTGATCGAACCCAAGAACTTTGCCCACTTCTCGCGCAGCGGAGCGGTCGCGATACGTGATGACGTTCGCCGTCATCGCAGCGCCAAGTTGGCCGTACCGCTGATACACATACTGAATTGCTTTTTCTCGCTGGTCACCGCTCGGCAAATCGAGATCGATGTCCGGCCATTCTCCGCGTTCCTCCGAAAGAAACCGCTCGAAGAGCAACTCCATGCCGACTGGATCGACCGCTGTGATTCCCAGCGAATAGCAAACAGCACTGTTCGCTGCCGAACCACGGCCTTGCACGAGAATATTCTGTTCGCGGCAGAATCGAATGATGTCCCAAACAATCAGGAAGTAGCCCGCGAGTTTCAGTTTCTCGATTAACTCCAATTCTCGCTGTACTTGTTTTTGCGCGCGTTCGAACAACTCTCCATTGCGTTTCGTGCCATACCTGTTTTGAAAACCTTCTTCCGTGCGCTTTCTGAGGAACGAATCCATCGTTTCTCCCGCGGAAACGGGATAGCGTGGGAATTCATAGCCGAGTTCGGCCAGTGTGAACCCGAGTCGCGCCGAGAGTTCGCTCGTGTTGTCTATTGCTTCGGGTAAATCCGAAAAGAGTTCTTTCATTTCCGCAGCGGAACGAAGCGCTCGCTCGTCGTTCCGTTCCAGGAGCCTTCCCGCAGTTTCCAGCTTTGCGTGATTGCGAATACAGGTGAAGACGTCCATCAGCTCGCGCTCTGCGGCCGTCGCATAATGAACACCATTGGTCGCAAGAAGCGGCAGATGGAATGACTTCGCCAGTCGGACCGCCGCCTGATTCCGGCGCTCTTCCACGGAATCGCAATGCCGTTGCAATTCGACATACACATTCTTCCGTCCGAATAAAGCCATCAGCGTTTCCACGCTCTTCCGCGCTTCGTCGTAGCCATGACTTGAAAGAGAGGCCGCGAGAACTCCTTCCGCCCCTCCCGTCAGACACACGAGCCCCTCCGCGTGTTCAGCGATCTCTCTGAGAGTGGCCGTTCCGGTTCCTTTTTCCTTTTCGCGCAATTTATAGCGCGTGATCAGGCGGCAGAGGTTCTGGTATCCGGCCCGGCTTTCGACGAGCAGCGTCAACCGCACCGGCTGCGGGGAAGAAGCGTTCGGCATCCAATGAGGCAATCCCGCGCGGTTTCCAAATCCTTCCACCGAGATTTCCGCACCGACGTGCGAGCGTATGCCAACCGTTTTTGCCGCCATGTGAAAGCGGGGAGCCCCGTACACACCATCACGATCGACCAGAGCAATCGCGGGCATCTCGAGTTCCTTCGCGCGTGAAACGAGATCCTCAGGGCGTGAAGCGCCTTCCAGAAAACTGAAGGCCGATGAAGCGTGCAGCTCGATGTACTTCAATCGTAGATTCCTTCCACGAACCAGCGTTTCGCCCGCAGATCCTTGTACACACGATAGAGCGCCGTCTCGTTCTCGCTTTTTTGCGCTTGTTCTGCCTGCACTTTCGGACGCAGCGTCCGAATGGCGACATCCCATTCCTCGCGGGCCCAGGGAGTTTCCGACCACCAATCTCCTTTCCTTTTCCAGGGCCCGGCGAACGCGAGTATCTGGCGATGGGCGCCTTCACAGGCGAGCACTGCTGGTTTACCGTCTTTGAACTCAACGATCGCCGGAAGCGGTGGCCGGTAAATGCGCATCGCGGCGGTCGTCGGCTTTTCTCGAATACCGCGCCTGTCTTTCATTTCCGGCATAACGAAGCGGTTCTGCCGGAAAGAGATAGGCCCATGCGTATCGAGTAGCACCGGTGCCCCAACCCTGGTTTCTCCGACCGTGTTCTGAATTTTCGCAAGCGTGATTTCAAGACGCTCCGGATCGGGGGAGAGAGGAAGAAAGAGACCAAGCTGTCGCGAGCGTGCCCTCGCTGGAACCGTCTCGATGCGAACGGATACGACGGGCAAGGGAGGAGGATGCGCCTCGAGATCGAGCTGCAGGAGTTTCAGAAACAATTTGTTGTCCAGGCCGGGAACGGGAAGCCGCAGCGTTCGGATATGCAGAACCGGTTCTTTGCTTCGCGAGTCTTTTGGTTCGAGAGCGAGAGTGACTTTAATTTCGCCAATGGAAAGAATGTGCATCCGCAAACGCGAGCACAGTTGTTCGAGAAGCCGGTTCAGGACAAAAAGCAACGGCTCCAGCAATTCCACCGGCGAGTCCAGATCCATGTGCTCTTCAAACGTCGTGGGAAAATCTCTGGCGATCAGCGAATGTTGGTCCCCACCCCGTGCCAGCCGCCACCAGCGAAGGCCTTCCTGTCCGAGTCGCTCGACTACCGCAACTTCGGCGAGAACAGAAAACTCCGCACAGGTGAGAATGCCCCAGCGCCCTAGCGTCTCGACGAATTGGGCGGGGACGCGGAGAGCTTCGAGAGGAAGCGTTCCGATTCGAAGACCTTCTTCTCCCTCTGGAATGACCGTGACGCCCGCGAAACCATGCGCAGCGCAGACAGCTGCTCGCGGGTTTCCGGCAACGGAGACGTGGGCAGCTAGTCCCATTTCCCCCGCAACTCGTTTCAGATCGTGCGCGATTTTCTCGGGTGAGCCGAAGAGCTTTTCGCAACCTGCCAGATCAAGCACCACCGTGTCTGAATAATCCTGCCCCTCGCGTTTTTCCGCGTCCTCGACGCGCGGTGAAATCGTCCACGCACAGTCGAGGAGCGCCGCGTGAGCTGTCGCTTCTTGAGGAACGGATCGCCATCTCCAGGCAATTCCGCGGAACGCTTCCACCTGCACCTTCGTCATTCCCGTTTCGACGCCAAGATTTCGCGCTTCGTCGTTCACCGCAAACACCTTCGTCAACGGAGAAGCGCCGGCAAGAATCGCGACAGGTTGTTTCCGGAGCTCCGGCTCGAGACGGACGACGGCCTGCACGGGAAAATCTGGAACGAATAGACAAGCGAAAGCCAACGTACGTCCCCTGAACTTGGTAGAGGAAAGGGAAACAAAACCGGAGGTTCTAGCGGCCTATGGTGTACGTATCTTCCATCGAGCGGAATCGGTGGGACCCGAAACCGCTCGCGAACGAGTCACTTCTCCCTGAACTTCAAAACCTTCAAGCGTGGCTGCCCCTGTAGGAACTCTTGCCGCCGCGCGATTCCAGTTGTCCGTTTTCCGCTGACAGCGGAGAACCAGTGAAGCGCAACTCTTCGCGCATGATTCCTCTCCGAGCAGAAGTAGAGTTGTCGATGTGTTTTCGACCGCGCGCCGGAAACGGAACCACATGCTCGAATTGATTCGTCGCGCATCTACCCACGATATTCCTCCGAGATCGACGACCACGACTCCCCACCCGCCCCCATGTAAAAGCAGGTCCGTCGTCTTCAGCGCTTGTTCGAGTTGTTTCCACGGCTTCGTGCTTTTCGCCTGGAATCGCGCTTCGCGTATCGGAGCACTTTCGAGTTTCGGCAAAAGTCTGGGAGGACGAATTCCACGGCGTGGAGGCTCGCGGTCTCGCTCCACTTGCTCTCCCACACAACGGGCCACGACGGAACCCGTCTTTGGCACTGGAATCGATGCCCGGCTTCCCATCACCATAGGAATCGCGTGCTCGACTCCGCGCATCAATTCGCGCGGGTGCTTCCAGCCATTTGCGTGCATTGGTTTCTTGCGTTCGGGCTCAAGGCCAAAACTCTTTTCCGTTTCCTTGCCAGCAGCAGCAAAGTAGGGAGACGTCCTCAGATCCGGTTCCTGGCTCCCCGATTCGCCGCAGCGAATCCAGAGCAGACGCGAAAGTTCCACCCCTGCGGCCGCAAGCGATAGCGGATCGAGGGAGTCCGAAACATCAACGAACGCACAGGCCTCCTGTCGCTCGGTCGCCTGGGCAAGCAAAGAGAATGCGAGGCTCGTACGGCCGGAAGAACCATCTCCGCATAATTCCACCAAAGATCCCCGGGGAAATCCGCCACTCAGCAGCGCATCGAGTTCGCGGACACCGCTCGGTTGCACTTCGACGGCGGAGCGTCTCTGGAATCCTTCGAGACCTCGTCCGACGAGACCCGGTTCCAATTTCCATTGCTTAATAAGGATGGCTGCCATGGCTCACTATATTCGCTTTTTGTTCGCCTACGGCTAGATTCTCATCCCTTGGAGGAAGAATTGTCAAGGTTCAAGAAAGGGGAGAGGGTCTTCTGAACTCCGTAATTAAAACATCGAATCTTGTTTTGGGGTTTCGAGCGTGACCGGAGCCGCAAACTCGGCATCTTCGTTTCTTACATTGTTCAGTCTTGTGCTGACTGGATGCCGGCGCATGGATGTCGCTTCGTATGGTTTCAAAATGTCACGAATTTCCGCAAAGTCCATTACGTCCGGGTCGAGCCACTGCTCGTATTTCTCTGGGGGCACAATCACCGGCATCCGGTCATGCAGATCTTCCACGAGTGAATTCGGGCCTGTCGTAAGAATCGTGCAGCTTTCAATAATCTCTCCGTCAGGACTCGTCCATTCGTCCCACAATCCGGCGAGAGCAAAGACGTCACCTTCTCCTACTTCAAAACAGTGCGGCTGCTTCACCTTTCCCATCTTCCGCCACTCATAAAATCCGTCGGCCGGAATCAGGCAGCGCTTCTTCAAAATCGACTGTCGAAATGCGGGTGTCGTTGTCACTGTTTCCGACCGGGCGTTGAGCGTTTTGTTTCCAATACTCATGTCTTTCGCCCAGGAGGGGATCAAGCCCCAGCGCATGGTAGTGAGGTGACGAACCTTTTCTCCCTGTTCTTTCCGGACGATCAAGACTTGCTGGGTTGGAGCGATGTTGTAGCGAGGATGATCTTCCATGCCGGAGTCATCCGAAGCCTCGAATCGTTCGGTTAAGTACTGCTTCGAATGCATCAGTCGGTATCGGTTACACACGAATTGATTTTCGCTGATTTCGTCGAGTACTCACAAACCCTAGTTCGCTCACTGCCCTTCCTGGCCAAATGCTGCGCCTGATCCGTCCGCTTCTTCTGTCAAGGGTCTGCGCTGCGCTCCGATGAACGCCAGAACCCGGCGCCCTTGACAGCGCGGACGGACAGTCGCCTTCCCCCGCCATGAAGGGAATTTGCTTCCCATGCGCGGCAATTCGCCGCGCCTCGGAGGAGCAAACCCAAATTCAAATCAAGGAGTCCACAAATGCAAAAGACAGAACGAAAACCGCTGTTTGACCTGGGCCAGCTCGTCGCAACACCGGGCGCACTGGCAGCGCTCGAGAAATCCGGCCAATCCCCGATGGAGTTTCTCTCGCGCCATGTCACTGGCGATTGGGGAGAGCTCTGCGAAGACGACCGCAAGGAAAACCAACTCAGCCTTGAGAAAGGCTTTCGCCTTCTCAGCAGCTACAAAACCAACTCCGGAGACCGCGTGTGGGTGATTACAGAAGCCAATCGCTCGCATTCGACAATTTTGCTTCCCGAAGAGTATTGATTCGAGAAAACACAGGAAAAGGAGAAAAACGAACATGACAACAGCAATCGCACTACCCACAAGCAGTATTCCAACTCTCGTGTCCTCGGTTCAGGAAATTCCTCTGAACCGCATTTGCGAATCGAAAACCAATCCACGACGCCAGTTCGACGAAACGAAACTCGCCGAATTGGCTGCCAATATCCAGCAACACGGTATCCTGCAACCCATTCTCGTCCGGCCTTTGCCGGATGGAGGACCAGACACCTTCGAACTCGTGGCCGGAGCGCGGCGCTACCGCGCGTCGAAGCTAGCAGGGCGCGGGACCATCCCTGCCAGCATCCGCGAACTGACCGACACCGAATGCCTCGAACTGCAACTCATCGAGAACTTGCAACGCGCCGATGTTCACGAACTCGATGAGGCACGGGGTTATTTCGCCCTCATGCAAATGCAACCGGACATCTACACCGTCGAGACGCTCGCCGAGAAAGTTGGGCGCTCTGAAAAATACGTTTATGCGAGGTTGCGCTTGCTGCAACTGATCGGTGAAGCTCAACAGGCCTTTTACTTGGGAAAGCTGACGGTTGCTCATGCCTTCGAAGTAGCTCGGCTGCAACCGGGCGACCAGCACCGGGCCCTCGCCGAATGTTTTCCGGAGCACCGAAGCGCGGCAGCGATCCTCAAAGACAAGAAGGCCGAGGCCGTTACCGTCCGCTCACTCCGCGAATGGATTGAGCGCGAAATCCATCTCGACATTTCGAATGCGCCTTTCGATGCCCAAGACGAAAAGCTACTTCCCGTTGCGGGAAGTTGTTCCGCTTGTTCCAAGCGCACCGGCAACAATCCGTTGCTCTTTCCCGAAGTGCGGCAGAAATCGATTTGCACCGACCGCGCTTGCTATCGCGCGAAAGTCGAAGCACTTGTGCAGATTCGCATGAAACCCCTTGAAGCATCCGGCGAGAAGCCACTGCGTGTCTCTCATGCTCCCGCGTGGCAGACAAAGAAACCGCAACCGGATGTTCTATACGAAGGACAATACCGTCGCATCTCCAAAAAAGGGGAGTGCTCGGAAACGAAACCCGCCGTCGTGACGGACGGCCCACAAGCGGGAACCATCGTTCACGTGTGCCGCAATGAAAAATGCCCCGTGCACGCACACGAGACGCGCTATCAACCGTCGCCGCAGGAACGCGCCGCGCGAGCGAAAGAACTCCTCGCGGAGCGCATCGAAAAACAATCCCGCGTCCGTATTCTCGACGCCATTCGCAAAAAGCTCCCGGGCACGTTTGCGCGTCCCGACCTTGAAATGGCCGCCCTCGATTACTTTCGCAGGCTCGGCCATGACAACCACCGCCGCCTTTGCCGCACGTACGGCTGGGCGGAGAAGAAATCCAAAGCATCTTGGGGCGGAGTGACCGTCGATTACGAAGCCATTGCGGGGAAGGCCGTTCGCGAGATGAACGCGCAGGACGTCCAGCGCTTTCTCGTCGTATGCGCTCTCGTTTCCGATTTGTATTGTCCCGGATTCAATCCGCGTCAATCGCTCGCAAAGGATTCGAACCTTGCGCGTACCGCTGCGCGATACAAAATCGACGGGATAAGAATCACTGCCGATGTTCGCGCGGAACTCTCGAAGAGTGCGGACAAGAAGGACAGCGACAAGCGGAAAGCCAAAACACCAGTCAAACCAAACTAGACCGCTTCCGCTCGGGCCGCGCTTTCAGGCGCGGCCCTTTCCTTCTTTATCCTTCCGCCGCAGCGCGGCGGCCTCGGCCAATTGCCAGTTTTTGTGCCATCACCATGATGAGTTTGCGGTCCGGCTCCGCTGCTTTGCTCAGGCACTTCCGCAATTTGTGCAGATAGGCCGCCTGTTTGCCGCTGCTGCCAAACGCGATGTCGTCCGCCGTTTTTCTCTTCAGCAAATTCGGCAGCTTGGGCGGTTCGTCCCCGTCGTAGAACAGCTGATATAGGGGAATTTCGAGAGCCCGCGCCAGTTTTTCGAGCGTCTCAATTGCCGGCACGGTGTGGCCGTTCTCGACCCGCGAAATGTAACAACGCAGTAGTCCCGTCCGCTTCTCGATGTCACCCTGCGAGAATTTCTTGTTCTCCCGCAGCTCCCGCAAACGATCTCCGATCACCATATTCGTTTCTCCCAACGTTGGACTTGTTCCGTACGAGAATACCTCAGGACTCCCACTGAGTTTCCCTATTCCTGCCTCCCCAATATTTCGTCCCGAATACAGGACACGTCAAACCTTTTAAGACTGAACACGGTGCGCAACTATCGCCTCACGGCTGAGGACCGGCCAACGGCATCGCCGCAACGCTCGTCACCCTCCCGATAACTTCTGCCTCTCGAGGATGGGCGAATTTTCGTATCTCGCTCTTGGGGCTTGGATAGGGAACCGCAAGGAGTGTTCCGTCGCGAATCTCACACCAACTGCAGATGAATTCTTCGCGGAGTTCGATGAAGTAAATTGGACGGTCATGTTCGTTCTTCCACTTTGCCTGTGACGGCTTTGTCTGGTTCTCGTCGATTTGAACGATTGAACCTGGTCTCAGCAAAGGATACATCGTGAAATCGGACGCGCCGATGACACCATAAATGCCGTTCTTCAGGTCCAGATGCTGAAGTGCACGAATCGGCACGCTCCCCCACGTATCTCCAAGTCGCGAAATCAGGTTGGTTTTGTCGAGAAGCACGTTCTCTTGCCGCATCATGGGAACGAGCAATGAATCGCCGAAACTCTCGCTCGCTTCAGGAACAAGCTGAGTCTTCGGAGGCGCGAACATCGCCTGATCCCGTTCGAAGTCTCTTAGGTTCAGGCCATAGAACGCGAACAGATTCGTCCAATGAGTTCTGTAGATTGCTCCAAATCTATCAAGACAAACATCGCCGATTCCCTCAACGTCGTCATCCACATCGAACGAAGACCGGGACGCCGGTTCATCTCTGAAGTCCTCGAGATCAATAGCTACGATCCGGACTCCGACCTTTTTGACTTTTGCTCCATGTACGTCGCTCCCAAGGAGCACGCATGAACGGCGCTGTTTCATTCGCGCCGCGATACCTGTCCGCGCCGGAATATGTTTTCGCGCTCCACCAGCCCGATGACCACGCCGCGGTTCTGGTCAGGAATCGCAGCCGGAAGCAAACCATACAGCGAATTCTTCCTGTCGAGGCCATTGCGAGCGAGGCCTTTCAAAACTGGCTCCAAAAGCAAAACCAGAGCGGTGCTGACATTTTCATCGGCATGAATCCGGTAAAGGCAGGATCGCGAAGCCGGACGAAGGAACAAATCCGCGAGGTGCGTCATGCCTATCTGGACCTCGACGAGGAAGCGGGAGCTTCGCTTCAGGCCATTCGTACTTCAGGCGACGTGCCACCGCCGAATTTTGTCCTCGACACTTCGCCTGGAAAACATCAAGTCGTTTGGCGGGTCGAAGGCCTCGACACAACGCAAGCGGAAGCGCTTCTGCGGGCTCTGGCCTCACAGTACGGTGGCGATTCGGCAGCTACGGATATTTCCCGGCTCCTCCGCCTACCAGGATTCACAAACAGAAAGTACAACGAGGCGTTTGTCGTTCGTGTGCACCACGAAACTGACGCGCACTATCACGCACAAGACTTTCAGGTTCAGGAAGATTCTCCCGACTCCTCACGCCATGTTGGCGACTCGCATCATGGAGGGCGGAAAACTCGGACGGGACATCGTAGTCAATCCGAAGCCGATTGGGCATACGCAAAGCGAGCGCTGGCTCGAGGTGACCAAGCGGATCAGGTCATCCAGCGCATAGCTGATTACCGCGCCGATGATAAAGCAGACCCCATCTACTATGCCCGCCTCACCGTTATCAAAGCCCAGCTCTCGTTGATGTCTCGTGAATCCGATGGGACAACCCGAGAAACTTTAGCTGAAAGTGCGACTCAGCGTGTCGCCGGCGTAGAACCACCCAACACGAGGTCGGCAACGCGTGATCAACGTTGAGCTGTCAATTTTGTTTTTGAAGGACCGGCCATGAATCAAGCGGATGTGGAAGTGATAGACTCGACCGAGCTGGCGAAACGGCTCAACGTACCCGAAACCTGGGTACGATCGTGGACCAACGCAAAACGTACCAGCGATCCAATCCCGCATTTCAGGCTTGGACGTTACGTCCGTTTTCCTTGGGGAAGTCCGGAGCTCCGCGAGTGGCTACATCGTCAGCTGGTCAGTGCGAACGGGCAGGGTCGTTAAGGAGAAAAAATGACCAAATCCGTTCGTTATCAAGATGGATGTTTGTATGCAGACCATGCGGCTTGGTACGTAAAGTATCGCGTCCAAGTACGGCAGGAAAATGGATCGATCAAATTCAAGCAGCGGGCAAAAATGTTAGGACGTCTGGAACGTTATCCACGCGAATCCGACATCATGCCCCTCAAAGTCGAGTTCATGCATCGGCTCAACGCCGGCAAGTTCACGCCGGAGACCAGCATGAACCTCAAGGAATTTGTCGAGGACATCTACCTGCCCTACATCGACGAGTTGCGTGCTTCGACAAGAAAAGGGTATCGGGAAATCTGGAAGAATCACATGTCGGACCGCGTCGGACAGATTCGTTTGCGTGAGTTCAGAACGGTGGATGCGAGCAGAATGCTCAAGGCCATCGCCGAAGAACACGACCTAAGCAAAACTACTCTGCAGCACATCAAGAGTGTGCTCAGCGGCGTTTTCAGTCACGCAAAGAATGAAGGCGCGTTCGATGGAGTGAACCCCGTCCAGGATGCCCGTATTCCCAGAAATATGCGCGAAGCGCGCGAAACTTTTGCGTACAGTTTGACCCAGATACGTTCGCTTCTGGACGTTCTGCCGTTGTTACCAAAAGCTGTGATTGCGACAGCAGCTTTTGCAGGGCTCCGCGAAGGGGAACTGCGAGGGCTGGAATGGACTGACTACACGGGCAATTCACTCAGCGTCACAAGGTCCGTTTGGAAGAGCGTTGTAAACGGACCCAAGACCCGAGCCAGCGCCCAATCCGTTCCGGTCATTCGGCAACTAGCAGAAATTCTTGAAACGTATCGTTTTTCCATGGGGAGTCCGTCGAAGGGTGTGATGTTTCACTCGGGCGGCGGAGAACACATGGATTTGTACAATCTGAGTCGACAAGTCATCCGCCCGGCCATGAAGACAATTCGGCTGGAGTGGTACGGCTGGCATGCGTGCAGACGCGGTATTGCATCGAACCTGTATGAACTGGGCGCGAATGAAAAAGTCGTCCAGCGCATCCTGCGTCATGCAAAACCGCACGTTACCAAGGAGCGTTACATCAAAGCTTTTGACCCGGCAGTCCTGGCGGCGATGAAGACTTTGGAGACGACTTTGGACGATTTCCACAAATGTTCAGCAACTGTTCAGCAGGTGAATTGAAAAAGATGTGGTAAGCTGTTGATAACACGCCGCGGAGAGGTGGCAGAGCGGCTGAATGCGGCGGTTTGCTAAACCGTTTTAGGGCATAAACTCCCTAACGGGGGTTCGAATCCCCCCCTCTCCGCCATAGCAAAAACACCCAATGTTTATGGGGGTTGCAGAGCCTTGCTACTACTTTTTCGTGATTTATCTGATTTAATATAACTTCTACGTATAATATCCACTATGCAACACCGGTCTTATGCCCAAACAAAAGACCTCACTCCATTCCCAGATTCGGGCGGCGGTTTGGAAAACCGGCGTCTACGCAACAAATGCCTCGATCATTGTAACTTCCGAAATCGGGGATGAAACGCCCGGGACTGCCCTGAACGCGCATTCGCAAAACGGAGGAAGGCTGCCAGGATCGATGTCCGAGAT
>JBGPBY010000002.1:0-59192 GCA_041481485.1 Terriglobia bacterium | reverse complement strand
TTGAGGATTGTTTTTGCTACTTTGCTGCCATGTGGCCGACATCAGGATGAGTTTGTGCAATTTCTTCACAGACCAGCCATCGGACATAAATCGAATTGCTCGACTGGCTTGCTACTCGATTTATGTCCGATGGCTGGTCTGTGAAGAAATTGCACAAACTCATCCTGATGTCGGCCACATGGCAGCAAAGTAGCAAAAACAATCCTCAATTCGCGGAGAAGGATCCGTTCAACCATTTGCTGTGGCGCGCCAACGTGCGCCGGCTGGAATTTGAACCGCTGCGCGACTCCATTCTCAGCCTCGGCGGAACTCTGGATCTGAAGATGGGCGGACATCCCGTTGATCTGTCCGAAGGCACGCGCCCGCAGCAGGGACGTGGCGGGGCAGCCGCAAATCGCGATGCCAATTTGCGGCTTTCAATCGAACCTCGCCGATCCGTTTATGGCTTTGTGGATCGCACCGATCTGAACGAGACGCTCAATACCTTCGACTTTCCAAACCCGAACACGCCCGCTGGAAAACGATACGAAACCATCGTGCCTCAGCAAGCATTGTTCCTGATGAACAGCCCGCTCGTCATCGAACAGGTGCGCAATGTCGTGAATCGCGATGCGTTCACGAACGCGGCAACGGACGAGGAAAGGATCAAATTCCTGTACTACCTGTTTTTCCAGCGGTTGCCCTCCGAACAGGAAACACGTAACGGCACCGAATTTGTGTCCACATTCCAGCCAAACAGCGCGGTCGTGCAACCGGCGCCCGCAGCCAATGGCGCACGAGGCGCTGCGGGAGCGCGGGGCGCACCAGGCCGAGGGGCACAGGTTCAGGGACGAGGCGCTCAGGCAGGCGCACAGGGACGCGGCCGCGGAGCAGCGGCCGCACCCGCACCTCCTGCACGAGCCCCGCTTTCAGCCTGGCAGGAATACGCGCACGCTCTGCTGATGACAAACGAAGCCGCGTTTGTGAACTGACGCTGTATCAGGAAATCCGTCTCCCAACGGGAGAGGGGGCCGCGTAGCGGCCGGTGAGGGGTACCGCTTGTAACAATATTTACGTGCGGTACCCCTCACCCGGCCTTCGGCCACCCTCTCCCGTTGGGAGAGGGATTTCCTGATCGACCACCTGTAGACACAGGTCCCCTGATCGCATATCTGGATTCGGGCGACGGACATCACAAGCGGGTTTCAGAATTTTTCTCAAAGTTCACCGGCCACCTGATCACCACTTCGGCAGTGATCATGGAAGCAATGTATTTCCTTTCGGATATTCGCAACGGCCCTGTCGCTTTGGCAGATCTGCTTGTTTCCGCAGGTGCGCATATCGAAGAATTCGCCGAGCCACGACAGGTTCTTGCCGCCGCAAAACTGATGGACAAGTATTCGGATATTCCGATGGATTTCGCCGATGCGACTCTGAAACTTGCCGGCGAAAGGTTAGGCATCTTAGAAATCCATACATTGGACCGCCGCGGGTTTGCCGCGTTCCGAACTTCCGCGGGCAAAGCATTCCGAGTCGTGGCTTAGTCTTTCGAGTGCTTTGTCCTGAACCAGATACGGATAGCCGGCGTTTGGCTGTAATCGTGCTGGTCTCGCAAGTAAGACAGTCTGCTGATATAACTTAACTAAGTGACTCGGATGACCAGGGAATCCTCGGTATCCTTAGCGCGGAAGCCTGTCGGGCACCATCATTCGCACCGTTGGGTGTATTGGGTGCTCGGATTTGCCGCTATTGCGACATTGATCTACGTCGCGACTCACCTGCACGAAGAGGAACAGTTTCTTCAGCTGGTTCGCTCGGCCAGGCTTTCCTGGCTTGGCATTGCACTGCTGCTACAGGCCGCAACATACATCGCTCACGGTGAAATCTGGTGGATCACTGCACGAATGGCAGGAACGCATCTGCATCGCCCTCTGCTCTATAAACTTTCGCTCGCCAAGCTTTTTATCGATCAGGCACTTCCATCCGCGGGAATGAGTGGAACCGTTGTTGTCGCTCAGGCCCTCGAGCGTCAGGGATTGCATCGCAGCACCGTGCGCGCCGGAATTCTGATCAACACGACATCGTTTTTCATCGCTTATGTCGTGGCACTGGTTGCGGCGCTTGGAGTGGTTATCCACTCCGGACACGCCCATAGCTGGATTCTGTGGACGACGATTTTGTTCATCCTGCTGGGGACGGCACTGACCACGGGAATGTTCGTGCTTACGGGCAAGAGGATCGCGAAAATTCCAGCACGGTTTCAGCACCTGAAGGTTGTTCGCGAACCGGTCAGTCTCATGCAGGACGCGGACCCGAAGCTGGTTCGAAACGTTCGGCTGCAGACGATCACATCGCTATATCAGCTTTTGACTTTCGCGCTGGATGCCGCAACGATGTGGGCTCTGATTCGATCCATGTCGGCCAGCGCGCCAATCGGAAATGTTTTCGCGAGTTTCATGATCGCCAATGTCCTGAGAACTGTCAGCTTTATCCCCGGAGGTCTCGGAACATTTGAAGCAGCCGCGGTCTATATGTTGAGACTGAATGAGATTCATGTTGCGGTGGGGTTGTCCGCTGTGCTTCTCTTCCGCGGGATAACGTTTTTCCTGCCGATGGCCCCAGGATTGTGGTTCTCCCGTCATCTGACAAAAAAGCGAGAATCCTGACAATAAATGTCTCCATGCTAGAATTTTCTCCATCTATGAAAGTGATGGAAAAGACGGCCCTGGAAAAGGTGTCTGCGCTTCAGGAATCGATTCGCCGGACAATCAAAGGAAAAGAAGAAACCATCGACCTCGCTCTTGTGGCTCTGATTGCCGAAGGACATCTTTTAATCGAGGATGTTCCCGGCGTCGGCAAAACTACTCTGGGTCACGCGCTGGCGACCGCAGTGGACTGCAATTTCCATCGCATTCAGTTCACCAGCGACCTGTTGCCGTCCGACGTGCTTGGAGTTTCGGTATTCAACCCGAAACGGAACGAATTCGAATTCAAGCCCGGACCGATTTTTTCCAACATCGTCCTTGCGGACGAAATCAATCGCACGACGCCAAAGACTCAAAGTGCGCTGCTGGAAGCCATGAACGAAAACCAGGTGACGATTGAGAACGCGACCTATCCCCTTCCCCGCCCGTTCATGGTGCTGGCGACACAGAATCCCGTGGAGCATCACGGCACATATCCCCTTCCCGAATCGCAACTGGATCGATTCCTGATGAAAATTGAAGTGGGGTATCCGGATGCTGCCGCGGAAAAAGAAATACTGCAGCGATACACTAATGGGAATGGGACGCAGGCTATTTATCCGGTATTGACTCCGGCGGATGTTCTCCTCCTCCAGGCGGAGAGCCGAAAGATCCACATTGACGATAAGATCGTGGATTACATGATTGAAGCCGTGAACCGGACTCGCAGCCATCCGGATATCGATCTCGGAATCAGTCCGCGTGGCACCGTCGCGTTGTTCCGCGCATCGCAGTCTCTGGCCCTGGTGGCAGGCCGAAACTTCGTGGTGCCGGACGATGTAAAACGCGCCATCTTTCCGGTCTTTGGACATCGCCTCATCCTTGCGCGAAGCAGCGTTAAGGGCAAAAAGGGAACACTCGAAGTACTCGAAGGCATTCTCGAAGATCTAACTGTACCGGCCTGATTCGGAATTACGGACAAAGAACCCGCTTCTGACATATGGCAATTGCTTTCCTGAATGCACGAATCGGATCGAGGGCCATGTGGAAGAGCTTCCTCTGCGCCCTCGGCCTGCTGACAATTGCGTTGATCGCCGCACTGTATTCGGCCAGTGCATCGATGTCCGGGCACGGTGGTCTGGCAGGAGTGCTGGCCTTTCTCTCTCTGATTCTGGCGTTGTGGGTTGGAGTCCGATATGTCCCGCGGCTGGCGAGAAACGTCGACTGGAACTGGATGCCATTCCTCACCAGTTACAAGGTGACGAAAGACGGTTGGATCTTCTTCGTTACGGTTCTGATCGTGATATTCGCCGCGTTGAATACGAGCAACAATCTTCTGTATATGGTGCTCTCGGCAATGCTCGCCGTATTATTGCTCTCGGGCCTGATATCCGCGCTCAACTTCAGCAATTTGAAAGTGCGTCTGGTCCTGCCGCAGCGCTGTTACGCGGAAGAACTGTTTGAATACTCGTTCCGGGTGTTGAATCACCGGCGGCTCCTGCCAATGTTTTCGCTTAGGATGCAACCGCTGCCAGGAGATGCGCTGCAGTTTGAGTCGCTCTATTTCGATTCGGTGGAACCTCGATCCACGGAATCCCATACATCGGAAATCGCACTGGCTCGCCGCGGACGTTATACCGTACGGGAAGTTCAGGGTCTGTCTCGTTTTCCGTTTGGACTGCTTTCGAAGGAACACACGTATCTCGTCGATGCGGAAATCATCTGCTATCCGAAGATATTGGCGCGAGAGTCGCTGATTTTCTCATCGCTCGATATTCAGGGAAATCTGCAGAGTCTCAACCGCGGATCAGGAAATGAATTGTACCGGATTCGTGATTACCTTTACTCCGACGGCGCGCGGCATGTGCACTGGAAAGCGTCGGCCAAAACCGCTGTCCTGAAGACGCGGGAATACGCGGCCGACGAAAGTCTTTGTGTCGTTTTGGAGTTGGACCGCTTTGGAACGGAGGCCGATGCCGATCGATTCGAGAACCTGGTTTCGCAGGCCGCATCGCTGGCGTTTTATCTGATTCGAGACGGGGCTGACGTCAGTCTCGTGACCGATGAATGGCGTTCCCCAGGTAGCTCCTATGGGTTGCTCGACAGCATTATGGAGTACCTCGCCACCGTAGAACGATCTCCGTCGGCGCCTTTGCCTGAACTCGAACCTGGCAAAGGAGCGCTGCTCCTTTCCCTCCGCCAGAGGCACGGTTGAAATGAAACGATACTTTGACGTTTCAATTCACTCCCTGGTTCTGACTGCATTTATTGCTCTTGCAGTAACGGGCCGGCTCGACGCCCCATCGATTGCACTGTTTTCGGTGGGCTTGTTGTGGAGCCTGTACCGCACGCTCCGCCGGCAGCCTCCGCTTCTCAGCGCTTCGGCGACGCTGTATTTGTCGTGTTCTTACATCGTCTTTCTCGTCGTCGACATGCTCGTGATTTCAAATTCGTTTGTTCCGGCAACCGTTCACATGGTGTTGTTTCTGGCACTCACGAAGCTTCACCAGTCCAAATCCGAGCGGGACTACTTTTATCTGATCGTGCTCGCGTTCCTTATGATTCTTGCCGCAGCATCCCTGACGATCGATATTTCATTTCTCATCACGCTGTTCCTCTTCCTTGTGGCTCTCGTATCCACGCTGATGAGCTTCGAAATTGTCCGTTCGCAGAAAAGCAACAAGCGTACGCAAATCGCTGCAGCTTCATTGACAGGCGTCAGCATCTGGTCGACGATCGGAATCGTTGTCGTCGGTGCCGCGATTTTCTTTGTACTTCCGCGAGTGGGAACGGGCTACTTCAACCGCGTTACCGTTCCACCCGTCCTGCAGTCCGGTTTCAATGACAATGTGCGTCTGGGAGAAATCGGCAGAATCAAACAAAGTTACGCAGTCGTGATGAGAGCAAAACATGTCAGCGGAAAGCCGGCGGATGGGTTGCGATGGCGCGGCATTGCGCTCGATAACTTCGACGGGCGAACGTGGCACAAAACCGACACCATCCGCGATGAAATTCAGGCGGTCGAGGGAGAACTCTATCCAGTCCGGGTACTGCGGAACCCCGGCGATGCCGTGCGCTATAACATTCTCCTGGAACCCATGGCCACGTCTACGTTGTTTGGTCCATACATGATTCGATCGGTTTCCTCAAAAGTGGAAGGTCTGCTTGCCGATCACGACGATTCGGTTTTTACACGCTTTCCGCAGCAGCGACGCATTCAATATCAGGTGTTATCCGAGGTCCGGGACCGTTCGCGCGCCACACCCGGCGTATTAAGCCTCACCAATGAAGACCGATATCTCCAGCTGCCACGAAACATCGATCCCCGTGTGATTGAACTCGCAAAGACAATCACCGTCCGCGGCAGCACTCCGGGTGAAAAGGCGTCACTGATTGAAGCGTTCCTTCGAAAGAACTACAAATACACGCTGAATCTGACGTGGAATCCAGGGTCACAGCCACTGAACACGTTTTTGTTCGATGCGAAGAACGGACACTGTGAGTACTTCGCCTCGGCAATGGCAATACTCGCTCGTGCTGTGGGAATCCCCACGCGCCTGGTCAACGGTTTTCTGACGGGAGAATACAACCCAGTCGGGGCGGACTATATCGTCCGGGAATCCGACGCACACAGCTGGGTTGAAGTGTATCTGCCGGACCGCGGATGGACGGAATTCGATGCGACACCTCCAGATATGCGGCCTGCCGACGGAAGTTTCGGAGCGCAGATGTCCCACTTTGCGGATGCGCTCGAACTGTTTTGGAGTTCGTACATCCTCGTCTATGACGACAACAGCCAGTCGCGGTTATTTCACAATGCACAAAATCAGGCTCAAAGTCTGGAATCGGACGTTCGAAGTGGATCGGATCGGTTGTCCAGCGGTATCCGGGAGACGGTCGAACTCTGGGTCAATGCGATTCGAATCGTCCTCACCGATAAACGGTTGTGGATCATTCTTATTTCTTTCGGACTCGCCGGTGCGGGTTTTCTGAATCGAGTGGCCATTCGAACGCAATGGAAAGTCTGGAAGGTTCGTACCGGAACGGGCCCGATCAGCAAGGACGTTATTGAGTATTTGTTCTATCGAACCGCAAAGCTGGCCCAGCGCGGTAAGCCGTTGAAGCGGCCCTCTCAGACGTGGAGAGAATGGACTCTGGGACTTTCGGACTCGGGCCGGCGTTCGGTCGCGCTGAAGGCGCTTGGAATCTTTGAACGGACCTGCTACAGCCCGGAGCCTGCATCCAATGCGGACTTTCGTGCACTCGAAGACGCCATCCGGCAGTTGAAGAGGTAAGCCGCATTCATCAGAAGATGTATTTCAATCCCAGCTGAATTTGACGTGACGGCTTACTGCCGAAGGCATTCGAAGACAACACTGCGCCGAACGTAGGGGAGTCGAAGATCCGATCCGGGATATCGAAGTTGGCGTGGTTGCTCAGATTAAAGAACTCCGCTCGCAATTCAAGGCGGCGCTGTTTTTTCCCCAGAAACATGTTCTTAGAGATGAGTAGGTCGAAATTACCGAATGCGGGCCCGATTATGGAATTGCGCCCGGCGGTTCCGAATCGAGGGGTTGAAGGAGCAGCAAAGGCGCAGGGATTAAACCAGGCGGCAGGCGAGTGCACACGGTCGGCGGCTCGTCCTCCGGCTGATACGGTTGCATGGCATGCGGGATCCGGATTTGCAAGGACCGGTCCGGCTGCATACGGGTCGGCGATCGCATCCGGACGATCAAACACACCAAAATCTGCGCTTGTGGCGCTCTGAGGTATCGCGCGATTGATCGTGAAGGGCCGGCCGGATTGCACGGTTAGAATTCCGCCGACTTTCCAATCCGACAGTAGATCTTTCTTCCAACCCGTCGCACTTTTCATCCAGCGCCCATCTTCGCCAAACGGCAGATCAAAGATTGCGTTCTGACTCAAACGATGCGCTGTATGGAAAGTGGACAACGAACGGTTCGCCCGAACGTTGTGAGAATCCTGCGGAAAGGCAGGTTCAGACAAAGTCACGACCAGTGCTGAAGCATCATCAATCGACTTCGACCATGTATAGCTGGTAAGAAACTCAAGGCCGGACCTGAGACGCCATTCCGTTCGGGCCTGGAGCGAGTTATAGCTACTTGCACCGTTCGATTCGATATGCCGGAACGACGCAAATGCAGGATAGGGACGAGGGCCGGGGCCGGGTAGAGGTTGGTTTAAATCCCGTTCGATAAGCAAGCGCGTGCCTTTCGATCCAACGTAGCCCACGTCCAGCACCCAACCGGGCCGCAATTCGTATTGAACGCCCAGGTTCCAGTCCTGCATATAGGCATCCCGATGGTCGCGTGCCACCGTAAAGGCCAGTGACGGCGAGGAGCTACTTTGTTGCAGAATGTCTTGAATAGAGCGGGTACCGTCATTTAGAAAGATTCCCACTTGAAAAAATGGGGGGTTGAATCGCGGAAAGAGGTTTCGGTTCAGTACTCCGACATCGTAAAAGACGCCATATGCCGACCGCACGACCAACCGATCGCTCGCAGTGGGCCGCCATGCCAGACCTATTCGGGGTGCAAAATTGTTCAGATCTTTTTCATAGATTCCGCGCGATACGCCGTTGGAGCCTTCACGAAAAAACTGACAAGCCGGTGCCGGAGAGCACGTCAGGCTGTTGGATGAAAGATCCGGAGTGCTCAATCGTTGCCGCGTATCTGTTGGAGGACTGTTGTACTCGTAGCGGAGGCCGACATTCAACGTCAGCGAGTCGTTCACGCGGACGTCGTCCTGCACATAGAAACTCCACGACTTTGTACGCAGTGCAAGATCCGTTTCCCCCCGTCCTGCAACGGCAAAATCCGGCCGCCCGCGGACGAGGTCAATCAATGGGTTTCCGCTTCCGCCTCCCAGGAATGCCCACTGACCTCGCGCGTACAGATCTAGAAACACATTCCATTGCAAAGGTCGGATCTCCGTTCCGAATTTGAATTGATGACGGCCGCCAGCAAAGGAAGGATTCCATGCGATCGTTCCCGCGAATTGGTAGGTGTTGACGACTCGCTTTTGTGGAAGGTTAATCGGTTCTCCGATCGGATCGAACCCGGCAAGCGTGATATTGGGAGAACCAAGGTCGATCATCCTGTTAGAGTTTTCGGGGAAGTTGAGTTGCCTGCTGATGTTGTTGCCAGAATTCTGATTTCGGATATCGCCGTGCATACGGTTGAAACCCAGGCGCAGATCACTCACAAGCCGGGAGGAAAAAACGTGAGTCCAGCTCAGGCGCGCACTCTGGCTTCGGTTGGAGGTCCGACTTCCGAATCCGGGAAGACTGGTAAAAGGGAATAACAGGTCAAAGGGATTAAAGCGGTGCTCTCTGGTGAAGGCATAGTGGCCTCCAATGGAGTTCTTGAGGTCGAGTGCATGATCGATCTTTATAGAAGCCTCGTCGATGCCGTCACTAAGCGTTGGAGCCGCGAGCAGCGTGTTGGATGTCGCCAGATTACCGCCGACATTAGCGACGGGAATGAAGTTCAGCATTGCGACGCCCGCCGCGTTGCGTTCTCCAGCAGGGACCGCAGCAATAGCCGCTGCGCGCTGTGACTGCGATGGTACGGTCGAACGTCGTGTGATGGCTTGATCGAGGCGCAATCCTTCATATGCTCCGAAAAAAAACGTCCGCTCATGAACCAGCGGGCCGCTAAACGTACCTCCGAATTGATTACGATCGAACCGCGGAATCTCACCACAGGAGCCCGGGAGCGAAGTCGGAGCGCAATCTGGCCTGTCGAAGAAATTCCTGGCGTCCAGGTGACGGTTCCGCAGGAATTCAAAGACGCTTCCGTGAAAATCATTTGAACCGCCTTTCAAAATGACATTCACCTGCGCGCCGGCGTTTCGGCCATACTCCGCCGAGGAGGTGCTTCCCTGCACCTTGAACTCTCTGATCGCTTCGAGCGACGGCAGCACAGTGTAGAGATTCGTGCTCATGTCGTTGTTGTCGACGCCATCGAGTAGAAAGTTATTGGCTTCTTCGCGGGCACCGTTCACGCTAACGGAAAGTCCCTGGCTGGAGTTGAAGGAACCGTCTGCAGGCGGCTGCACGCCGGGCGCCAGCAGAGCAAACGCTAAGAAGTTGCGGGCGTTCAGGGGAAGCTCAAGAACCTTGGTGCCATCGAGGATCTGTCCTCGCGTGGAAGTGTCCGACTCGATTATCGGAGCCTGCTCTTCAACGCGTACTACTTGTGCGACCTCTCCCAACATCAAAACGAAATCCAGACGAACCGCCTGATTGACATCAAGAGTCACGTCGTTCCGAACGATGCGGCGAAAACCGGTCTTTTCGACAGCGACTGTGTATACGCCCGGCGGCAGCAGGGGCACCGCAAACTCTCCGCTTTCCCCTGTCTCAACTTCGCGCGACAAACCTGTTGCACTCTGCACGGACACCCGAACGGAAGAAACTACGCCACCAGAGGGATCTTTCACTGCACCGGCAATCGTGCCGGTCGATTGGGCACTCAGACCCCTCACAACTAAGAGCATTCCCAGGAGAGCCCACTGCTTAAATGTCATCTTTTGCTCGAGTGTGAATAATTAAAGCGCTCGGCATACTACAACGTCGCTAAGTAAGCGGCAAGCATGCAAAAGAGACAGCACGCAAAATAGAAGAAGGAGTGACAGGGATTATGGATACACCAGAGTCCGTAGTGCGCACTTGGTTTGATGAGGTATGGAATCAAGGAAAAGAAACGACAATTGATCGGCTCTTCGGCGCTGATTGCGTTGCGCATGGACTTTCCAACGCTGATGGCTCTCCTCTGCGCGGCCCCGCCGCGTTCAAATTATTCTTCCACCAGTTCCGGGATGCGTTTCCCGAAATACAAATCGAGGTCGTACGCACCGTCATCGAGGGCGACACGACGGCAGCATATTGCCGAGTTACGGGTGTCCACTCGGGAAAGGATTTTATCCGGCCAGCCACAGGCAAGCGTATTGACTTTTCGGGTGTGGCGATGGCGCGCGTGCGGGATGGTCAGATCGTGGAGTCGTGGAATAGTTTCGACTTCTTAACACTGTATCAACAACTTGGGGTTTTACCGCCGGTGGCTTAGTTTCTGGGAACTCGGGCACGCCCGGCTCCTGTTGCATCCACCCTATCCCAAACCAGGACATGAAAATGAGTTGTGGTTCAAAGCGCTTCCGAACCTCTGAATAAAAGAGTTTCCCACCCAACGGGAGGTCAAACTCGCCTTCAATCTCTGCGCGAACTGATACAATAGTCCCTCTGATGTCGGAGAAAAAACTCACCAGGGTCGGATTTGTCAGTCTCGGATGCCCCAAAAACCTCGTGGACAGCGAGGTGATGCTCGGAACCCTCACCCAGCATGGATACTCCATCACTCATTCAAAGCACGAGGCAGACGTGTTGGTGGTAAATACCTGCGGATTCATCGACAGCGCCAAACAGGAATCGATCGATACGATACTGGAAATGGCCGAACTCAAGAAAACCGGCAACTGCCGGAAGTTGGTGGTTGCGGGCTGTCTCGCGGAGCGGTATCGGGACGACATTCAAAAACAGATTCCGGAAATCGATTTCGTTTTCGGACCAGACGAACTTGGGAAGATTCTGGAAGCGGTTCGCAGCGATGCCGAATTGGTTCCGGATATTTCCATCGATTCGTTATACACGTCCCGGGAAGTTCCGACTATCCCTCGGATACTCAGCACTCCGTCCTACATGGCATATTTGAAGATTTCCGAAGGCTGCGACCACGTCTGTTCGTTTTGCGCGATTCCGGGATTTCGCGGAAAATTCCGAAGCCGCCGGGTAACGGATCTGGTTGCCGAATCGCGGCGGCTTGCCGGCCAGGGGGTGCGGGAGTTGGTTCTGGTCTCGCAGGACACCATGGCGTACGGTAAGGATCTCGGCATGGAAGATGGAATCACCGAACTGCTGCGTCAGCTTGCTGCGATCGAAGGGCTGCGCTGGGTGCGATTTCTCTACTGTTATCCGCATACGGTCACTGACGCGCTGATTCGGCTGGTTTCGGAAGAAGAGAAGCTCTGCAAATACTTCGACATTCCGTATCAGCACGCAAGCAGTTCCGTCCTGGACCGCATGCTGCGCGGCGGAAATCGCGGGACTTATGAGCGTCAGATCGAAAAAATCCGCAGGCTGAATCCGGGCGCCGGACTTCGCACATCCTTCATTGTCGGATTTCCGGGCGAGACTGAAGACGACTTCCGGGAAATTCTCACCTTCATGAAAAACGTGGAATTCGACAACGTCGGAGTGTTTCTCTACTCCGACGAGGAAGGAACCGGAGCGTTCGATCTTGATGGCAAAGTTCAACGCCGAACGGCGAATCGGCGGCGAAACGAGATTATGAAAGAGCAGCTGGGAATTTCGAAGCGAAAGCTGCGCGGCATGATTGGCCGGAAATACGAGGTTCTGCTGGAAGGCTCTTCGGAAGAGTCGGACTTGCTTCTCCAGGGACGGACTGAGGGACAGGCGCCGGACATTGACGGGCACGTTCTGATCAACGACAGCAACGATGTCGAAACCAGATCCGGGGAATTCTATTCCGTCGAAATTACGGACAGTATGGAATATGACATGATCGGACGGATCGTTTGAGCCATGCGGTGTCCGAACTGCAACAAGACGGTGGAATTCACCGGAAACCCGTTTCGCCCGTTTTGCAGCGAACGCTGCAAAACCATCGATCTGGGAAAATGGGCCGGCGAGGTTTTTCGAATACCGCAACGGGAATTCGAAGACGAAGACGAATCCTCTGATGTCCCGGCCGACGACATTGAAGGTTCATCCGAAAACTAAGCCCTCCGGAATTCAGGATCGAATTGCCATCGTGTTGGCCACCGGGGCCGGGGCCGGATTCATGCCAAAAGCGCCGGGAACGGCCGGTTCGGCCGAGGGCGTTCTGGTCTATCTTTTGATGGACAGTCTGCGACTTGGCACATACTTACCGCATGCTATAATTTTTTTCCTCATAATTGGCACGTGGTCGGCGTATCGCGTGGAACGCTTCTGGGGCGAAGACTCACAGCGTATTGTGGTGGACGAGATTGTCGGTCAGATGATCACGTTCGGGCTTGCCGCCGGACGGTATCCTCTGCCGGCGTACCTCGTTGTCTTCGGATTTATTTTGTTTCGTCTTTTCGATATTGTGAAACCGTTTCCATTGCGGCGCCTCGAATCGTTGAAATGGGGCATGGGCGTCATGGCCGACGATGTGGGCGCCGGGCTTTATGCCCTGGTTGGACTGACTTTGGCACGAAAAATACTCGGCGCTTAAACCGTGAGTGAAATCACTATTCGAAATGTGACACCGCAGGCGGCCCTCCCCGGGGGCGAAGTCGTCATTGAATACAGCTGTCCAGCTGTCTATGGCGCCTCGCAGCCCGATGTGCGGTTTGGAACCTACGGAGGACAGGTCACTGTCGCATCGAGCAGCAAGATCATGGTCCGGGTTCCGGAAGTTTCCGCCGATGTCGGGACCGATGATTTGCGCGTCAGCACCAACGGGGACACCAGCAAGCCATACCGCTACGAAATTGGAAAGCGGCTGGCGAGCAATTTGTATCCCGTCGCAAACCCCGCCGTCGATACCGAAGGTAACGTTTATGTAACCTATAGCGGGCGGCGCGGCCAGAAGACTCCGGTTTCAGTTTATAAAATTACCCCCAAAGGCGCCGTCACTCCATTTGCTACCGACATCATGAATGCCACGGGCCTGGCATTTAACATGATGGGCGATTTGTTCGTTTCCAGCCGGTTTGACGGCAACGTGTACTCCATCGATCCCTCCGGCAACATGCAGATGTTTACCGAAGGGATGGGTATTGCCACCGGCATCGCCTTCGACCGAAATGGGTATCTTTACATCGGCGATCGCAGCGGCAGCATTTTTAAAATCAGCCCGAAGCGGGAAATTTTCGTATTTGCGACACTCGAACCCAGCATAGCGGCGTACCATCTCGCGTTCGGTATGGACAATCACCTCTACGTGACGGGACCCACGACATCCAGCTTCGATTCGATTTACAGGATATCGCCGAATGGAGAAGTGACCAGATTCTTCACCGGTCTGGGCCGGCCGCAGGGGCTTGCCGTCGATATTGATGGCATCGTTTATGTAGTCGGTTCATTTCGTGGCCGGCATGGCGTTTTCCGGATTCGCGCCGGCAATCCCGAACTCATGGTGGCCGGAATGAGTCTCGTGGGAATGGCGTTCGACTTCGAAGAAAACCTCATGGTGACCAGCCTTGTCGCCGATTCAGGTTCTCTTTACAGAGTCCGGCTTGGAATCATGGGCAAGCCTCTTCCCTGAAGCTCATGATATCTGCAGAAATCATCGCTATCGGCTCGGAGCTGCTGACGCCCGGTTTCGTCGACACGAACTCGGTCTTCCTCACACGCCAACTCAATGAAACCGGAATTCCTGTCGTGATGAAGTCCATCGTCGGAGACGACGAAAACTATCTGGAACAGGCCGTCCGCGGCTGTCTGGAGCGCTCTCCCCTGCTCATCACCATCGGTGGACTTGGACCAACCGAAGATGACGTGACCAAAAAAGTGGTAGCCAGAGTAATGCAACGCCAGCTGGTTCTGGACGACCAGATACTGGATTCGATCCGGAAGCGATTCAAATCTCGTGGCGTTGAAATGCCGGCCAACAATGCGCGTCAGGCTCTGATTTTGACCGGCTCCGACATCCTCGAGAATTCGAATGGGACCGCCCCGGGTCTGTGGATTCATACGGACCGTAACGATGTTCTCTTGTTGCCAGGGCCGCCTTCCGAACTGGAGCCCATGTTTGAAAGAACCTGTGTGCCGCGGCTGCAGAAAATGTCGGGAACGAGCGCACTCGCACGTCGCGTGTATCGAACGACAGGACTGATGGAGTCCGCGCTCGACGCCAGAATCGCGCCGATCTATCAGAAATACAAAAATCCCGAAACGACAATCCTGGCAAAGCCGGGCCAGGTGGAAGTGCGATTGACGGCGCGGGGAAAAACCCGGGAAGAAGCGGAACGTCTGGTGGAGGAATTGGGCGCGCAGATTGAAGAATCTCTGGAAGAGTACATTTTCTCCAATTCCGAAAAGTCACTTGAGGAGGTTGTGGGATTGCAGCTTACATTGAAGCAGGCCACAATCGCCGTGGCGGAATCGTGCACCGGAGGATTGCTCGCGCAAAGACTGACTTCGGTGCCGGGAAGTTCAAGGTATTTCCTGTCGGGCGTGGTGACTTACAGCAATCAATCCAAGATCGATCTTGCCGGAATTCCTCCGTTGCTGCTCGAAATGGAGGGGGCAGTCAGTGAGGATGTGGCGCGCGGTCTTGCCGAATGCGTCAGGGAAAAGGTGGGCGCCACAATTGGAGTTGGCATCACTGGAATCGCGGGACCGGGCGGCGGTTCTCCCGAAAAACCGGTAGGGACCGTTCATTTCGCCGTGGCGAGCCCGATTGGGACCCGGCACAAGCATATGATTTTCCCGGGAAACCGGGACAGAATTCGCTCATGGGCTTCGCAGGCAGCCCTCGATCTGGTTCGCCGTGTACTGATGGAAATGTAATGCGAGCGTTTATTGCAATAGATCTGCCCGAAGAAGTTCGAGAGGAGCTCGCAATCGTTCAACGCGAGCTCCAACCTGTTTCGGATTCGGCAAAGTGGGTGGCACCACCCCTTATTCATCTGACATTGAAGTTTCTCGGCGAGATCAATGAGCAGCTCGTGGAAGAAGTCCATCAGCACATGGCTGGAATTTCCTGGAAGCCGTTTCAGATTTCGGTGAAGGGAGTCGGGTTTTTTCCGGGCGCACGATCCCCCCGAATCTTCTGGGCAGGTTTGATTGCTCCCAATCTGGAAATGCTGGCCCAGAGAATCAATACGCGAATGGAACACCTTGGCATTGAAAATGAACGCAGGCGATTTCGTCCGCATATCACACTTGCCCGCGCCAGCAAGGCACGGCTGGAATCCGCGTTGGTGACCGCGGCCTCGCAATTTGAAGAACACGATTTCGGAACCTTCAATGTGGACCGCTGTTTCCTGTACCAGAGTGAAACCAGGTCTTCGGGCCCTGTATACACGAAGCTTCGGGAGTACATCCTGTCGTGAGTCTGCCGGTAGCCGTCATTGGCGCCGGGGGCTGGGGAACGGCGCTGGCGGTTATCCTTGCCAAAACGGAACGCTGCGTCTCACTTTGGGTTCACGAACCCGATCTCGCGCGGAGCATGACTGAAACGCGGGAAAACCCCGTGTACCTTCCGTCGGTTCAGATTCCGGATTCCGTGCGGATCAGCAACATCGTGGGAGACGTGGTTGCCGGATCTCGAATTGTGATCATGGCAGTTCCTTCTCATGTTTTTCGTGCCATTGTTCAACAGGTTGCTCCCCTTGCAAAACCCGATACCATTTTTGTCAGCGCGACAAAGGGGATCGAAACCCAAACGCTGATGCGCATGTCTCAGGTCATCGGCGACGTCCTTGAAACAACGGACGACGAGAGAATCGCCGTGATTTCCGGGCCGACCTTTGCACCGGAGGTCGCTCGTGGAGTTCCAACCGCGCTGGTGGTCGCCTCAAAAAGCGAATCGCTGAGGCTGCTGCTTCAACAGGAACTGTCCATGCCTCGCTTTCGGCTGTACACCAACTCCGATACGACCGGGGTGGAGATGGGTGCAGCAACGAAAAATATCATTGCGATCGCCGCCGGGGTCGCCGACGGACTTGGTCTGGGCTCCAATGCCGTGGCCGCACTGGTGACCCGCGGCCTGGCAGAGATCACACGGCTGGCGGTAGCCTGCGGAGGACGCCGAGAAACATTATCGGGACTGGCCGGACTCGGCGATTTGATTCTGACTTCTTATGGACAGCTGAGCCGCAATCGAAGCGTTGGGATTGCGTTGGGACAAGGCAGGGAAATCGGCGAGATTACCGCAGGAATGCGCTCCGTGGCGGAAGGCATTCGAACTACCGAATCCACAGTGACACTGGCGCGAAAATTTCGGGTGGAAATGCCAATCGCCGAACGTATGTATTCGGTAATGTATGAGGGTCTTCGAGTGAAAGATGCGATCCAGGATCTGATGGAACGAAAGTTAAAGGAAGAATAGTGGAATTCATAAGCCTTTTCGGCAAACCGGAAGAGAGAAAACCGACCGTCCTCGAGAAGATCAAGGCTGCGGTAAAACGAACGCAGGAAAACCTGAATGAAGGTCTTCAAACCCTCGTGGAAGGCAAGAAGGCCATTGATCCCGCGATGCTGGAAGATCTTGAAGCGCTGATGGTTTCGGCCGATATCGGAATTTTAACGACAACCGAGATTCTGAACTCCATTCGCGATCAGATGTCACGTCAGATTTTGCAGGACCCGATGCAGCTCCGCGGGGCGGTCAAGGACGAACTGAAGAAAATTCTGCGCGTGAACGCGGCGCCGCTAAAAGAAGTGCTCGCAGGTGATCCGTTTGTCATCCTGATGGTTGGCGTGAATGGCGTCGGCAAAACAACCACAATTGGAAAACTGGCGAACCGGTTCAGAAACGATGGCAAGAAGGTCCTGCTTTGCGCTGCCGACACATTTCGCGCTGCCGCGACCGAACAACTGGAAATATGGGCCAAACGATCTGAAGTTCCGATTGTGAAGCAACAGGCGGGCGCCGATCCGTCGGCTGTCCTGTTCGATGCGCTTCAGTCCGCGAAATCGAAGAAAATGGATTATGTTATTGTCGATACCGCCGGCCGGTTGCACACCAAACACAATCTGATGACTGAACTCGAGAAGATGACCCGCATTGCGAAACGGGAAGTGTCCGGTGCGCCGCACGAAGTTCTGCTGGTGATGGACGCAACGACTGGCCAAAACGGTCTCACTCAGGCCAGGGAATTTACGAAGAGTGCCGCGGTAACCGGAATCGTGTTGACTAAACTGGATGGCACGGCAAAAGGCGGAGTCGTCACGGCCATAGCGCGGGAATTGAAAATCCCGATCCGCTTTGTAGGCGTGGGCGAAAAAATGGATGATCTCATCGTCTTCTCCGCCGATGATTTTGTGGAATCGCTATTCGCGCAATGACGGATGCCGACTACATCCTGCGGACAATCGCTCTGGCGCAACAGGGTATCGGCCTTGCAAGCCCGGGTGCGCTGGTTGGCGCGGTTGCCGTTAAAAACGAAATCACTGTAGGCGAGGGTTTTTACGTTTTTGACAACAAGGACCATGCCGAGGTAATCGCCCTACGAACCGCAGGCAACGCGGCACGAGGCTCGACGGTCTACACTTCGCTGGAACCCTGCTCCCACACTGGCCGTACTCCACCTTGCGCACAGGCACTGATTGACGCGGGCGTATCCAGAGTCGTTACAGCAATGATCGATCCCAACCCGAAAGTTCAAGGCAAAGGAATTGAAATGCTCCGGCAGGCTGGGATTGAAGTATCTGTTGGCATTCATGAAGAAGAAGCCCGCCGCGTCAATGAAGCATTTTTCGTCTACAAGACTCAAAACCGGTCATTTGGAATACTGAAGATTGCAATGACCCTGGACGGAAAGATCGCCACCCGCAATGGGGAATCGAAGTGGATTACCTCGGAGGCCTCCCGGTCAATGGTACAGACTCTGCGCCATTCCGTGGACGCGGTGATTACCGGCAGCGGTACGTTTCTCAGGGACCGGCCATCGATGACCGATCGTACCGGACTTCCGAGGCGGCGCGAGCTTCTCCGTATTGTAATGGATCGCCGGGGACGTTTGGACCCGCGTGACATCGGTACCGGTGGCTGGCTGATACATCGCGGTTCTATCGCGGAACTTATTGAGGAACTGAAGACACGCGAGGTTCAGAGTTTCATGCTGGAGTGCGGTCCGGATCTTGCCTTCGATGCCCTGAAGGCCGGAATCATCGACAAAATCGTTCAATTTATTGCGCCCTCCATCTTCGGAGGCCGCGAAACGCCGGCAATCGGTGGGACCGGTGTCCTTCGGTTGGCCGAAGCCATTCGCCTTCGCGACTGGTCGATAGACCGGGTTGGCCCGGATCTGACAATCACATCCTATGTTCACGGGAATCATTGAAGAAATCGGCGAAGTCGCCGAGATGTCCAGTCACGACGAATTCCTTCGAATTCGCGTAAACGCTCGAGCCGTCATGAATGACCTGAAAACGGGTGGCAGCATCTCGGTAAACGGAGTATGTCTGACGGCGAGAACCGTCGGCACCGGGAACTTTGCGGCCGACTTGTCACGGGAAACTCTGAACCGGACAAGCCTGAAGATTTTGTCGCCGGGTTCCCTGGTCAATCTTGAACGCCCAATGCCTGCCGATGGCCGTTTTGGCGGACACATCGTACAGGGCCACGTTGACGGCCTGGGCCGCGTCGTCGAATTCTCCCGCAATGGCGACGACTACAATCTTCGGATTGAGTTCCCTGTGCCGGCGTTACGGTATATCGTGGAGAAGGGATCGATCTGTGTGGACGGAATCAGCCTGACGGTCGCCCGCATCCATTCGAATGTATTTGATGTGGCAATTATTCCGCACACATTCGAAAATACGAATTTGAAGCGGGTCACGCCGGGAGATCCTGTCAATCTTGAATTCGATATCATCGCGAAATACGTCGAACGCCTGCTTCAGACGAGAGATATCCCATAGGGCTAAATGACATGTTTGCATCCATAGAAGAAGCGATCCGGGACGTTCAGGACGGAAAGGTCGTCATTATTATCGATGACGAAGACCGCGAAAATGAGGGCGATCTGATGGTCGCTGCCGAGAAAGTCACCCCTGAAATCATCAATTTCATGGCGACCCATGGCCGCGGACTGATCTGCCTTGCACTGACCGGACAGCGTCTTGACGATTTGAATATTCCCCTGATGGTTTCCGATCATGCCAACACGTCGCCGCACGGAACCGCATTTTGCGTGGCCATCGAAGCCCGGCGAGGCGTTTCGACCGGTATCTCGACACACGATCGTGCGCAAACTATTCTCACTGCCATTGATTCCCGGACCAGGCCCAGTGATCTCTCACGTCCCGGCCACATCTTTCCGTTGCGCGCAAAGGATGGAGGAGTGCTTGTCCGTGCCGGACAAACCGAAGCCTCTGTGGATTTGGCTCGAAGCGCTGGCTTGTTTCCGGCCGGAGTCATTTGCGAAATCATGAAAGAGGATGGCACCATGGCCCGCGTGCCCGATCTTCTCGAATTTGCAGCATTGCACGATGTGAAACTGATTACTGTGGCAGATCTCATCCGGTACCGGCTGAAGACCGAGATTTTCGTGCGCAAAACCACGGAAAGCATGCTGCGGACAAAGCATGGGCCATTTCAGATGACTGGGTTTCAAACCATTCTCGGGAACGAGACACATTTCGCTCTCGTCAAAGGGGACATTGGAAACGGCGAGGATGTTTTGGTTCGGGTTCATACCCATTGTCTGATTGGCGACGTTTTTGGATCGGTGACCTGCCACTGCCATGAACAGATGGATCGCGCCCTGGAGGCTATCGCTTCAGAGGGACGCGGAGTTCTCCTTTATCTTCATCCCATGAAGAAATCAGAAACTGGAGAAATGCTCGCGCACGGTGAACGAACGGTCGATTCCAATGAAACGATCGGACTGCGGGGCGAACAGCGCGAGTACGGCATCGGCGCACAGATACTGGCGGCGTTGAAAATTCACTCCATGCGGGTGCTCACCAACCATCCACGAAAGCTCGTGGCACTTGAGGCATATGGCCTGAAAATCAACTCCAGAGTGCCGTTCACCCACGCTAAAATCTCCGGCTAGAAGTTCGAGTATCGAAGTGCTATCCTCGCACCGCCCTTTGCGTTTTCTGAGGAAATCGCATGCCAGAATTTGAGATCACTCTACACACCCTTTACGAACTTTTACAGAGCCTCACCGTAAGCATGGACGAACGCTTCGATCGCGTGGATCAACGCTTCGATCTCCAGGATCAGCGCTCCGAAGCCGCCGACAAGCGAACAGACGCCATCGAATCGAAGCTGGGTCGGATAGAATCCGTCCAGAACACTATTGCTCTTCGCTTGATTACTGTTGAGACGACAGTCCTCGAACACAGTCGTCTGCTCAGTTCGCTGGATACGCGCGTTCATGCGCTGCACGGTCTGGTTGAAGAACTGGAACGGCGGACTGGCCGAATCGAGCAGGAATACATCATGATCACCGAAGCGCTGCGCCGACTTGAAGGGCGCTTCGACAAGCTGGAAGCAGATCGTCTTCGGGAGAGAATCGCTGCTCTCGAAGCCAGAGTTCAGGCACTGGAAACCGCACAGGCCTGAAAACCGGGATTCGAGAGATTTTCCGCAATTCTCGAATCCCAATGATATCGGCGTCGATCAGCAGCGATGTAGTTGGTGTCTGTACGGACATGTTCCGGGTACCGAGTCTCAAGCTAAGGCTCGATATCGTGACGAAGCATCTTCATCTAAAATCCACGGAAAATGAGAAACGCAGTCCTCATTGCAAATCCGAGAGCAGGACAGGGCGGTCCGGAAAAACGAAGGGAGGCGATCCTGCAGTTCTGTCGCCTGCTCAAAGCGCACGGCGTCCGCGAAGAGGCCCTTCTCACTCAAAGGCCGAATGACGCAACACGGCTCGCTGCCGAAGCCGCGAACCAGGGCATCCGCAATGTCATCATTTCCGGCGGTGACGGCACGATCAACGAAGCGAGGCGGCGTTCTGGTATTCGGGCCTTGAGAGCTTCGCGCGATGGAAGCCTAAACCGTTTATCGTCGAGGTTGATGGCGTCGAGCATTCCGCGACGTTCACCGCAATCGGCAAGGCCGCGCACTACGGGCGGAAAACTGGCCATCACACCTCGAGCTCGTATGGATCGTCCCGGGTTCGAGATCTGCATGATCCACTCCACACATCGAAGGCACTACCTGCAAATGCTCCCCTTCGCGCTCCTCGGCGGGATCCCTGAAGGCAAGAACCGCGTGACGTTCCTTAAGGCAACGAAAGCGCGGGCCATCGGTGAAGGCATGCAGGTGCAGGTGGACGGCGAGCTGGTTGGAGAATTGCCAATGACGTTTACAATTTCGCGCCACGCTATCGAGGTCATAGTCCCAGCCCGAGTAGTTTGATGTTGGTTTCAGGTTGAATATACAACTTCCCCGAATGAACATGTGGGTTGAAACTGTTGTCTAAAGGTACTGGAGTACAAAATCCGGTGACAAATTGATTACCATCACCGTCAAAGCGATCCATTATTATTGGGAACCAAACCGGCATGAAACCGCTTCTTGCGCTCTTTATCACATTGTTTCTGGGACAGGCTCCTCAGGCGCCTCCGCTGCCTCCGACGAATCCCGCCGATAACGGCACTGTTGAAGGCAATGTGATCTGGGCAAGCCAGTCTGCACCGCTGGAAGGCATCCCCGTCTATCTCCGGAAGTCAGCGGCAGAAAACGCACAGGAAGCACAGCGTCGCGGTGTTGCGACTACAGACAGTTCGGGACACTTCGTTCTGAAGGATATTCCTCCAGGTATGTACATCGTCGTCGCAGAACGGAGAGGTTATTTCCGGGAATCCGACGCCGAAGTCCGAGTGACTGTGCCGGCGCGTGGAACAGCTAAAAGTATGGATATCCGTATGATCGTGGGCGGCACCATCAGCGGCCGAGTCCTCGACATGAATACCCTCGGACTGGCCGGAGTTCGAGTTTCCACGGCGCAGGCGGTTTATCTTCAGTCCGGCAAGCGGGACATGCAGGACCGAGACAACGGCTCGACGGATGATCGCGGCGAATTCCGGATTCGTGGGCTGCGTCCCGGCTCATATTACTTGCGAGCGAATGTGGATGTCTGGGCATCCGATTCTCTCACCTATTACCCCGGCGTGAGGGACCAGTTGGGAGCTGTCGCAGTCACGATTCGCGAGGCGCAGGATACAAATGTGAGCTTTCGGATGGAACCCCGATTGAAAACTGTCTTGACCGTGTCTGGCACCGTAGTCAGTTCGGTCCCGGGAGTACCCGCGCAGAATGTCGCGGAAATCTGGATTTGGACACGAGACGAAGGCACGACTTACTACGACAATCGAGCCGACGATATGTCCAACGGGCGATTTGAAATTCGCAATATCTTTCCCAATGTTTACGATCTGTTTCCGGATGCGCGCGATAAGGACGGCGTCCTGTACACGAGCCGTACAACGGTGGAACTTGTCGATCGCAGCGTCGAGAATCTCACGCTCGTGGCTTCACCGTCGGTTGAGACACGCGGACGAGTCACCCTGAATGGCGAACTTCCTGCCGGACGACTCGAAGGCCTGACGCTGGGTATCGAAGTTGTGCGCGGCGTTGGACCGTTTTTGGCGGCTGTTCCGACAGCGGGGGGCAGAGGCGGGTCGCAACCCATTGTCATCGATCGTGAGAACGGAGAATTTGGTTCCGGACGTCTGGTTCCCGGCATTTACAAGTTCACTCCCGGAAGGTTGCCTCAGGATGTCTATCTGGAGGATTTGCGACAAGGCTCAGTCAGCGTCTACTCCGACGGATTTACCATCACTGACCGGCCGGGGCTGCAGCCTATTGAAGTGATGCTTGCTTCACCTGGAGGCAAGCTGGAGGGAGTTGTTCGAAACCTTCGGCAGGAACCCGCAGCCCGCGCAACCGTGGTTCTGGTCCCGGATGTGATTCGGCGCGAGGACCGGCGGAAGTACTTCAACATGCAGTCCGACTCGGACGGCAATTTTGCATTTCGTGCGATTCCGCCAGGTACATACAAAGTATTCGCATGGGAAAGCGTTCCAGGAGCTGCCTGGTTGAACGCCGAATTCATCAGGAAGTACGAAACCAGAGGAGAGACCGTTGTCTTTACGAAAGGCACTTCCTCCACAGTGCAACTTATCGCAATCCCGAAGGAGCCGGAACCATGATGTTCCGATTGATGCCGCGGATGACGACCAGCGTAACGAGCGCGTTGCTGATCGTTCTGGTGCTGGCCCCAGGAGCTTTCGCACAGAATAATTCGGGAATTATCGAAGGCATCGTCATGCGGCAGACGACAACGGAAGGGCTCGCAGCCGTGCGGATCACCATCACGCGTGAGGGCCAGCAGGAGCTGGAAGGCGAGCCGGACGCCATGACCGACTCCACAGGCCACTTCCTCATTCGCAACGCATCCCCCGGCGCTTACACGATTCGGGCCAGACGTCCCGGCTATACCGCTCCAACGCAGGACGGAATCGAGCTGGAGGATAGCGGCGCAATAAAACACATTGTTGTCAGTCTTGAAAAGCCATTGAGCATCAGTCTCGCTTTGACTCCAGGTGCCGCACTGGCGGGCCGCGTTTTGGATCCATTGGGAAAGCCTGCAGAAAATGCAAGTGTCGTGGCAACTCTCGTTGCGAATGACGGCACAACCCGGGTCGCGGGAAACAGTGGGGTAGATGATCTCGGCATGTATCGGATCTGGGGATTACCTTCCGGCAAGTACAAGCTTTCTGTCGAATATAGAAGAGGTCTGATAATGTTCGGTGACGGAATCCCCATGGTCAACACTGGCGGAGTTTTCGTTGCTGCGGGTCCCACACCGGCTGTGCAGGATTCATGGTTGAAAACCTATTTCCCCGGAACGGTGGATTCCAGCAGAGCTGCGCTCGTCGAGGTTGGCGAAGGCGGAGTCGTTGAAGGACTCAATTTCGGCTTTCAGACAGCACAGTCGTTCAAGATATCCGGAACGGTTGTGGATCCTGAACGTAACCGGCGTTCCGGCGTTCCGGACTTTTATTTGATTCCTTTGGGTGCGAACGACGGCAAGGTTCTCGAAGCCCCGCGCATGGCGCAGAACTCTTCGCCCATCGGACCCAATCGGCAGCAGGCGACCTTCGAGATTCGAGGGATTCAGGCCGGCCGATACATTCTCTACGCCGAAGACTGGGCAACCGGAGCGAACCTCCACGATAATTTTGTCGTCTCTCAGGCCGTCCTGGACATCGCCTCCGATATCAGCGATATCACGCTGGTCATGAGCGGAACGAGCGTCGTCGAAGGCGTAATCAGAACTTCCGACCAGCAACCGGCGCGAAATGCCCGCGTCGTGCTGATTCCTCCTGAAGAGATGCGCGGTCATCCGATGTTCTACAAAGAAGCAAAGAGCGATGCTTCCGGGAAGTTCACGATCAAGGGAGTGATTCCTGGCGACTACACAATCTTTGCCATCGATACTGCCGAATTCAAAGACCCGCCGCCGCCGTCCTCCGTCTATGCCATGCCAACATTCCTCGGTCCTTTTGCTCAACAGGGTTCCATCCTGCACGCAAAGGCGGAGGAGCGGGTGAGTGTGTCAATAGCTCCCGTTCGGAAGTGACCATAACGAATTCGAACCTGATTACGGGTCTCTGGCGTGCCCGCGGCCACTGCCCTGAATCGCTTGGGCACATCATTGGGGTGTGGTAGTCTCACAGCGATCCTGGATCACAGAAAGAACCTCGGGGAATGGCAGACAGCGAATTTATTCTTGGTCTGTTGGAAAACGTGACGAAACGTCTGCGTGTGATCCATCGTCTGAAAACCGTATCTTCCATTCTGGCCACTGCCCTCCTATTCCCTGTTCTTTTCAAATTGATCGACTTTGTATTTCCGCTTCGTGGCTCAGCAGTTGCAGCCGCGCTTGCCGTGTGGGGCATTGCCACGGCAGCATGGATTATTTCGAGAATCCGCGGCACCGGCGATATGCGTGCAGCAGCGTCGAGTCTGGATCAGAACGGCCAGCTGCAGGACCAGATGAAGACGGCCTATTGGTTCCTTCTTCATCCGTCGCGCTCTCAATGGGTGGATGCTTTAATCGAGCAGGCCGCCAGGACGGCCAGAACGCTTCGAATTGAAGTGCTCTACCCTGCAACGCTTCCGAAATCCTCGAAGGTGTCATTGATTCTTTTGCTTCTGTTTGTAACTCTGAATTTCCTACCGATCTTGCAGAACCACAATTGGTTTCGATTGCAGAGTGCGCCGCCGTTCCGGCTGTCGCGTACAGATCAGGCATCGCTCGAACGCGCCAGAAAACTGCTCGAACATACCGGAGCTGCAGAACAACTGGAACAGATTGTGAACAACCTGCAACAAGGCAAAATTGCCAGTGAAGAAGCGCAACGGCAAATTTCCAGTCTCAGACAGCAGATTGATGGCGGAAATCTCGAACTCAACAACATATTGGATGGCCTGTCAACGATTGCCAACCAGCTGGGCCAGTCTCCTGCCATGGAGTCTGCCGCCCAGGCCATGTCGCAAGGGGATCTTGAGAAGGCGGCCGGTGAGATTCGCGATCTTGCAGAGAAACTCGACGTCACTCCGTCGGATGTGCTTCGCGAACTCGAGAGGAATATGGGGCAAGCGGCAGCCAGTTCTCCAGCGGCTCTCCAGGATTTATCCAGGCCGATGCAGCAGGCGTCGGACGCACTAAAAAATAACGATACGCAGGCCGGACAGGCCGCACTGGATGGTTTTGCACAGGCGCTGGAACAGCTCGCGGAAAAATTGCAGAATCAGCAGCGGCAGAGCCAGGCGAGCCAGCAGCTGGCCGATCTTCAGAACGCGCTTCAACAGGGAGCCGCCTCCAAAGAATCCGCCTCCGATGCCCAACAAAGCCCGACTCCGTCACAGGGAGGGTCCGGAGGAGGGAACTCCGGAGATGCCTCCCCCAGCGGGACACCCGCCGCAGGAAACTCCTCCGGGATTGGACAAGGCACAACGGGCGGTAAGTCTTCCGGAACGGCTTTGGGCTCTACCGAAGATCTGAAGTCTGGGGAGATCACCAAACTTGACGTGCAGTTGAAAATGGAAGGTCTGAAAGGCCAGGCCGGTTCGGGAGGAAAGCTGCAGGATATCGAAGAAGCAAGCCGGCAGGAACGATCATTGTTGGATTATCGCAATGTCCCATCGCAACTCAGCCCGGCTCAAAAGGATGCGCTCAATCAGAATCGATTGCCGCGCGAACAACGGGAAATCGTTAAATACTATTTTGAGGAGATTCGGCCGCAATCATCCGGGCCGGCAAAGCCATGAGCGCAGCAATTGACCAGCAGGTAGAAGGATTTCAGAAACAATTCAATGCGGTCAAACAGGAGATCGCAAAGGTCATCGTCGGTTACGACGACATCATCGAGTGCGCCATCATGAGCCTGCTCGCTGCTGGACACGTGCTATTGGAAGGCGTGCCGGGCCTGGGAAAGACCAAACTCGTTTCCACCTTGTCGGAAGTGGTTCACCTGAAATTTTCGCGCATCCAGTTCACTCCGGATTTGATGCCGGCGGATATCACGGGAACCAATATCGTTCGCGAAAGTGAGAAGGGCGAAAAGATTCTCGAATTCCAGAATGGTCCGATCTTCGCCAACATTGTCCTTGCCGACGAAGTGAATCGCGCCACTCCGAAAACTCAGTCTGCGCTTCTGGAGGCCATGGAGGAAAACACGGTTTCCGTCGGGAAGACGACCTACAAGCTGGAACAGCCGTTTTTCGTTCTTGCGACTCAAAATCCTCTGGAAATGGAAGGCACTTATCCTCTGCCGGAAGCTCAGCTGGACCGTTTCTTTATGAAGCTGAAGGTGGATTACCCCACTGCCAGCAGCATGGGGACCATTCTCAACCGTACAACGAGGCTCGAGGAACCCCACGTTGAACGCGTGCTCGATGGCCCTCAGATTCTGGAAATGCGCAAAACGGTGCGCGCGGTCCCAATTGCCCGGCCGGTGCAGGACTACGCGGTTCGGATCATGATGGCGACCCATCCCAATACTCCGCTATCGAATCCGCTTGCGACGAAATATGCGCGCTGCGGCGCCAGTCCGCGTGCAGCGCAAGCGCTTGTCGTCGGCGGCAAGATCCGCGCTCTGCTGAATAATCGAGTTTATGTGTCGAGCGACGATATTCGCGCCGTTGCCTTTGGTGCGCTGAGGCATCGCATTCTGCTCAATTTCGAAGGTGAGGCCGAGCGAATGGACACCGACACAATCATCAAGGGAATCCTGGACTCCACACCGGAAGCACACTAGATTGGCATTATTCGATGACGAGTTTCGCAAGAAACTCGAATACCTCAGCATTATCTCCAGACGGGTTTTTGCCGGACATTTCCGGGCTGAACGCCGTGCCAGGCGACGTGGAACCGGCGTCGAATTTGCGGACTACCGCCAGTATGTTCCCGGAGATGACTTTCGGCATCTGGACTGGAAGGCATATCTTCGTATCAACAAACTGATCCTTCGCCTGTTCGAGGAAGAAGAGGACCTGCCGATTTATTTCTTCGTCGATACGAGCCAGTCCATGACCTATGGCGCTCCCTCTAAACTCGATTACGCCAGACGCGTGGCGGCGGCGTTGTGCTACATCGGACTTGCCAATCTCGACCGTGTCTATATGACTTCGTACGCGGAAAAAATTCGTGGCGAACTCGCACCTCAGCGCGGGAAAGGACGAATCTTCAAAGTTTTCCGATTCCTCGAAGACATCGCTCCCGGCGGCGAAACAAACGCGCGTGAATCCTTCAAGACCTACTGTACCGAGGCAAGGCGGCGCGGTCTTGCTGTTGTAATTTCCGATTTCATGGATCCCACGGGCTTTCAAAACGGCCTCGATATTCTCAGGCACTTTCGCCATGATATTTTCGTAATCCACGTTGCAAGCCATGAAGAAGTGGAACCCTCTCTAAAGGGCGAGCTGGTTCTTGTCGATTCCGAAAATAATGTCAGCCGCGAAATCACGGTGACGCCGTCCCTGCTCGCGGATTATCGAACGGAATTTGCCGGTTTTTGTGAAGAGCTCGAAAAATACTGTTTGAAATACCAACTCGGCTATATCCGCACCGTAACAGATTTCCCATTTGAGGATCTCGTCCTGAAGGTCTTTAGACAGGGCAGATTCCTGAAATGACTTTTCTCACACTGAGCCCCCAGACCGTCACCCTGCTGGCGGTATTGATCTCCATTGCACTCATTGCCACCTACTTTCTAAAACTGCGGCATCGGCGCGTGGTCATTGCATCTTCAATGCTCTGGAGCAGGGTGCTGGATCGTCGTGAAGCACGTTCACTCTGGGAAAAACTTCGGCGGATTCTGTCGGTATTGTTTGCGGTCGTCATCGGTCTGCTGATGGTATTTGCACTCGCGCGGCCTGAACTGAAATTCCTCACCGGTTCCGCCGGCCGGTTGATGATTGTTTTGGATACGTCGCCTTCCATGCTGGCACGCATGAGTGACGGCAAAACACGATGGCAACATGCCACCACAATCGCCAGACAGCTGATTGCATCGGCAGGTCCCGGCTCGCAAATTCGCGTTGCAGACACGTCCGGCCGGTACGATTCTCCAATGACAAGCGACGTTGCGCGTTTGAAGCGGTCAGTCGACGGCATGAAACCTCTTCCAGCTACCGCACGTTTCCCCGAAATCAGCGATTCCGCCACCCAGGTCTGGTTCATCACAGATGGCGTTTCCAATCCGGCAATTCCGGGCAGTGTAAGATCCGAAGTTGTTTACGACACCGCTCGCAACGTTGGAATCACCGCATTCGAGGTTCGATCGACTCCAGCGGCGCCGCAGGTATACGAGGCCTATCTCGAAGTCACCAATTTCAGCAGAGATGTTCGCGGGACAACGCTTACATTGAGCGAGGGCGGGCCGGGCCGCATTTCTAAAGAGGTGCAGATTCAACCCGGCCAAAGCTACAGCGAATTGTTTGACTTGTCGAATTTTCAGGGAGGCGGCGTCCGCGCGTCTGCCGAGGCCAATGGCGATGCCCTGCCACTGGACGACGTTGCATATTCGTATTTGCCGGCAAAGAAGAAAGCGAAAACTCTTCTTGTTTCAAAGGGCAATGCGTATCTGCAAGCGGCACTGAAGCTCGATGCATTTGTCGACCTGTCGATCACGACGCCTGGCGAGTATCGTGAAGATCCGTCTGTTGATGCGTATGTATTTGATGACTTTGCTCCACAGGTTCAGCCGGCGAAACCCTCGTTGATTATCGGTGCTCAACGTGTCTCATGGCTTCGAAATCCTTCAGGTGATATGGATAGACCCTCATTCACCTCATGGACCGAGGACCATCCTGTGATGCAATTCCTGTCACTGCATGATGTCTCGATATCCCGGGCAGCGCGAATCGATCCATTGAATTTAACGGTTCTGGCTTCCTCGGGAAACAACCCGCTGATCGTCGCTTCTTCGGCTTCTTCGGCTTCTTCGGCTTCTTCGGCCGGTTCCAGTGGTGCTCGCTGGATTTTGGTGACATTCAATCTGGAATCGTCGGATTTTCCGCTTCACGAGAGTTTCCCGCTGTTTATCGACAATGCTCTTGCATGGTTTGGGAGAGATCGTCTGGCAATACGGCGAAACACAGGAACTGTGGAAGTTCCAGCTGCGAATGCCCTGATATCCGGACCAGATGGAAAACCCGTATCGTCACAGACGTATCGGGATCGAACGGTGTTTGAAGCATTCGAGCCCGGCCTGTACGTGGCTACAAAGGACGGACAGCGTCAATACGTTGCAGTGAATCAAATGGACCGACGATCGTCCGATATCAACCACCGGACCGCGATGCGCACGACAGACGCCGGTCCGGCTCCACCCTTCCTGCGGCATGAGCTGTCTTACTACATTCTGCTGGCTGCAGTTCTTCTTCTCAGTCTGGAGTGGTTCACCTATCATCGAAGAATTACGTTGTGACCCGGTAAATGGGCGGGATTCATGATCTCTCGTCTGCTCACAATTGAAAATCGCTGGGCATTGATCCTGCTGCTTGCCATCCCATACCTATGGTGGTCCGGAAAGTTTTCAGTCGCCGGATTGAGCCCGAAGCATCTGAATCTGTCGGCGGCAATCCGGAGCACCGTCATCGCCTTCCTGGTTCTTGCTCTCGCCCAACCCGTGTTCCATTGGCACGGCTCCGCGGTCTCTGTGGTTTATCTGCTGGACGTCAGTCAAAGTGTGTCTGCATCTTCAATTCAAAGCGCAATTCAATGGATTCGCGACACGAATGACGCGGGAAAGCCGTCCGAAGCAGGGTTCATCGCATTTGCATCCAATTCGCTCGGATTTCACGAACTGAAGGAAATGACGCAGGTGCCGGTTTCGGCCCACGCCAGCCCAAACGCAATCGATCAAAGTCAAACCAATATCGCGGCTGCCGTTGAGCGCGCGATTAGAGGATTTGCGCCGAATCCACTGAAGCGCCTGGTTCTGATGTCTGACGGAAACGAAAACTCGGGCAGCGTTGCTTCCGTCATTCCCCGTCTGAAGCAGGAAGGCATTGAAGTTTTCACAGTACCCATGGGAGTGAGACCCGAAGCCGACGTCTGGCTGGAAGATGTGGTCGCACCGCCAAAGGTCAATACGGACGAAGAATTTCCACTGGAGGCTCGCGTCTACAGTCAGTCGGACACGGATGGACGTATTGAAATCCGGAACGGCCCAAAGGTTTTGAAGCAATCTGTGGTCCGGCTCAAGAAAGGCATCAATCGAATCGGACTCGAAACAAGTATTCCCGACGGTTCAGGGACCGTCGTTCTCGAAGTTGAAATTCACGCGAAACCGGATGCAGTGGCGGAAAACAACGTGTTTCGACAGACGATCGAGGTCCTTGGCAAGCCCAAAATACTCTACGCCGAGGGCCATGCGGCAAGTTCTTCGTATCTTCGCGATGCATTGTCGGCCGAAGGTTTCAATGTCACTGTAATTGACTCCGGAGACCTGCCTCAAACGGTGGAGGAGTTTGCTCAATATGATGCCGTCGTCATCAGCGACGTCAATGCAAAGTCGATTTCAGAGGCTCAGATGCAGGCTGTCAACGAGTATGTTCGGGAACTCGGCGGAGGATTCATTTTGGCCGGAGGCGAAAACGTGTTCGGCGAGAAAGGATATTCCGGAACCACAATTGCAGAGGCGCTTCCCGTCACATTCGAAGTCAAAAAGCCTCTGCAGTCGGTAAGTATCATCGTGATTCTGGACAAGTCGGGCAGCATGGCCGGAGACAAGATCCGCTATGCAAAAGAGGCAACGAAAGCGCCTTTGGCTCTGCTCAAGGATACGGATCACTTCGGAGTCCTGACGTTTAATTTCAACGCCGCCTGGGTCCTTCATCCTCAGCCCATTGCCGATCGCGTCGCAATCCTCAAAGCCATCGATGAAATCGGAGTCGGCGGCGAAACCAATCTTTACCCGGCAATGAAGGAAGCCTTCGCCGAACTACAGAAGGAAACGGATCAGATCAAACACGTCATCATACTCTCCGACGGCAGAACGTTAACGGACGACTTTCCAGGATTGACCAAACAGATGGCGGATGCGCGCATTACTGTTTCGACCGTTTCGGTTGGTCAGGAAGCAGACCGGGAGTTGATGGCAAAGATTGCATCCCTCGGGGGAGGCAAAACCTTTTACGCGGAAGATCCGGCGGGAGTACCTCAGATTTTCAATAAGGATCTGGAGGATTCCGTGGGAGAAGCCTTTGAGGAGACCGCTTTCAAACCCATCGTCACAAAGCAGGCCGAGGCTTTCAAAGGTATCGACTTTCAATCGGCGCCAAAACTTCTCGGGTATGTTCAGACGAAGGCAAAGGCAAGTGCGGAAGTGCTTCTCGAAGCGCACCATGACAAGCCGCTACTGGCAAGATGGCAGTACGGGCTGGGGAAAGCCGTGGTATTCACTTCCGATGTTAAAGATCGATGGGCGGTGGATTGGCTGAAATGGAAAGGTTACTCAAAATTCTGGTCGCAGATTGTTCGCGAGTCCATGAGGCGGCAGGACGATTCGGAATTTGATTTTCGAGTCCGGCGTGATGGCGAGAGCGCCGTTCTATACGTGGACTCCATCGGCAAAGAAGGTCATTTTCAGGACCAACTGCATATCCAGGCGCACGTGCTCGCTCCGGACCGCACCGATTCCTTAGTAGATATTCCGCAAATCGGACCTGGTGCTTATGAGGCTCGCGTTCCTCTCATGCAGAATGGAACGTATCTTTTTCGCCTCGCCAGTAATGGCTCCGCCGGTGCTTCCCGTATGCTTGCCTATTCATATCCCGAAGAATATCGATCCTATCCTCCCGATACTGAAAGACTGCGGATGATCAGCAAGGAAACCGGCGGAGTATTTGAGCCGACGGTTGCGGAAATCTTTGATACCCGTGGTCAGCGTACGGATATTCCAATTGACCCGGTGCCATGGCTCATTGCGTCCGCCCTGGGCCTGTTTGTGATCGATGTGATTCTGCGCAGATTTCGATTGTTCGAGCAAAGCAGGTCGTGACTATCCCCCGACGAAAACGGGAACCGGACAGGAACGCAAAACGTTACGCGTCACCGACGTCGTGAAGAGTTCTCGCAACGGGTGATACCCGTGCGTACCCATCACCATCATCCGTGGACGAAGTTTTTGCACCTGCTCCAATATCACTTCGGCCGGAGACGATTTCGACGCCAGTTCGTGGAACTCGACGTGGACTCCGTGCGACTTGAGATATTCACACGCAAGGTGCGCGAGTTCTCCGACCTGCCATCCCTCGCGATCGACGCCGACCACGTGCACCGTTTCGCCCCTGTCCAGGCCCAGGAGGTGAAACGTCTGCAAGGCATGCGCCACTTCTCTTCCTCCGCTGTATGCCACCATTACCCCTTCGCCGGCGGGAAGTTCGGGTGGCACGACAGTAATCGGACGGGGGCACCCGCGAAGAACGATGCCGACCGTCCCATCGGGGTCTTCGCGTTCCAGATGGAAGTGAGTCTGTCTCCCCAGCATCACGACATCGCACCGATGCGCGACACGCAGGATGTTGGCCGCAGGATCACCGATGTCCTCAAATACTTCGGCCTTGACGTCCGCAGCGCTGCACTGCTCCCTGAACTTCGCGATAACATCCTGCACAAGGCCCTGCGTGTTGGCAATCATCGCCGCATCACGTCCCTGCCTGTAACTTGCTCCACCGATGGAAACCGGTTGGGGACGCGCGATAGAGACCGTATCGAGAAGTCCCAGTCCCCACAATTGAGCGTCGAAACGTTTCGCCCATTCGATGGCCAACGATGTTGAGGTTTCGGTGTATGGAGAATCGTCGAGAGCTACAAGTATTGTTCGCAACATAGCGGGTAATGATAACCGATTTCGTTCGAATGACTATCCCCGGCCTGTTCCAGTCTCACCGAGGCGGTGACGCGCAAAGCGCATGGATACTGAGAGTAGAATCCTTTTGCATTTCCGGCTGAGGCAGTTCGTGTAGCAATGAGTTGTACCCCACACGATTAAGTTTGAGGAGAACACACGCTCAACGCTCAAACGGTTTCCATTTCGGGGGCCGAGTCGAGCAAAGCTCTTTCACCGAAGCAGTCGCCGCCTTCAAGTTTCCGTCAATCCGATCGTGAAAGAAATCCAGCAATAGGTCAGCGAGCACGTCCCTTAATAACGGCGGAGAGAGCCGGAACGGATTGGCCATCGTACTTCTGCTTCCACTGCGCTCCCATGCCCACACTCCAGAAGACCTTGTCGGCGTCAATCGAGACAAGTCCGAGAAAGCCGCCTTTAATGATGAAGCGGGGAATACCTCGGTCAGGATATTGCGGAGGAGGATTTATGTCCAACAGCAGGATGTAGTGTTTTCCTGTCTCCATCATGGCAAACTGGGTGGATTGAGCCCTCCCGCCGCCCGGTTGATGAACGGCGATCTCATCCCTGGGAAACGTGCCCTTCAGAACCTGCTCGACGTGAAGTATGAAGTCTGTATAACCGGGTCGCGGATTGTCGTTATATGGAAAGATCGTTCGAACCGAAACTTCGGCGATTAGCGGTGAGCTGTCAATCAATGCTTCAAGGTTTGGGGGGTGCGGGCCGTCGATGGCAAAACTCCCCCCTTGAGAAACGAAACTCTCACTTGAGGTGAAGATCAGAGCAACTGCTGCCACGTTCATCGCGATGCTTCGCAACATAACCCCTCCTCAGTCTGCTTTCGTGGCGGGGAAAACCTCAATCGGGCGGTTCCCACATAATTTTCATTCTCCGACATTCTCCCTCATTGCCGTTTGACGGAAGCTGCCCCTCACTTATGTTGCCAATACTTCGAAAGTGCCCATGATGATAGCCGACGCGGGTGTTGTTCTCAATGATTACAGCAGTCGCGGGTATCCCGGTCACAAGGGCAAATTATGGCTTCAACCTCCTACCGCTTTTAAGCAACGCCAATGCCTGGAGCGGACGCACCTTCGCCTTTGCCGATTTCTGCATGCGCCTCCGGTAATGACAGTCCCGGCCCGGTGGCCCGCCCTTGCCTTCTTGGCGCCTGTTCAAACCACCCACGACGGTTCTCTCAGCACTTTGACCAAAAACGCCAGCGAATCCACCACTTCGCCAATCTGCTTGGACACGGGTTTACCGATGCCATGCCCCGCGCGAACTTCCACGCGAATGAGAACTGGCGCGGGGCCGGCCTGTGCGGCCTGAAGCGCAGCGGCAAATTTGTAACTATGACCTGGCACGACTCGATCGTCATGGTCTCCGGTTGTAATCAGAGTTGCGGGATACTCGGTTCCCGGACGAATGTTGTGGTACGGCGAATACGCGAACAGTGTTTGAAAATCCTCCGGGTTTTCAGGCGAACCATAGTCGGATACCCACGACCAGCCGATGGTGAATTTGTGAAAGCGCAGCATGTCCATGACTCCCACGCCGGGCACTGCGGCGCCGAACAAATCCGGCCTTTGTGTCAGACAGGCGCCGACGAGAAGGCCCCCGTTGCTGCGTCCCGTAATGGCGAGTCTTTCGGAGGATGTGTAGCAGTTTTCAATCAACCATTCGGCAGCCGCAATAAAATCGTCGAACACATTTTGCTTTCGTTCTCTGGTTCCCGCCAGGTGCCACTGCTCGCCGTATTCCCCGCCGCCGCGTAGATTTGGGGCTGCGAAGACTCCTCCCATCTCCATCCATGCGATCCGGGAAGATGAAAACGAAGGCGTGATGGATATGCCAAATCCTCCGTATCCGTAAAGCTCCACTGGATTGGTTCCGTTCAGCTTCAATCCCTTTTTGGATGCAATGAACATTGAAACCCGGGTGCCGTCGCGGCTGTCATAGAACACCTGCCGTGTTTCAAACTGATCCGGATCAAAATTCAGAGGCGGTCTGAAGAAAGGCGACAGATCATCGGTTGCGGCATCGTAACGAAATAATGTGATTGGCGTGGTAAATCCCGTGAAGTCGAAAAACGTTTCCGGATCGCCGCGTTTCCCGTTGAACCCCGTCGCGGTTCCGATTCCGGGAAGGGACAACTCTCTTATGAAACTTCCGTCGAGATTCAGCACATGAATCCTCGTATACGCATTGGCGAGATAACACGCGATGAGGTTTTCACCGACAACCGTAACCTGCTCGAGTGTCTCCTCCCGCTCGGGAACAATGGTCTTTTGAGTCGAAACGTTTGCAAACGAAGTATCGATGGCAACAACTTGACCGCGAGATGCCCCCAGATCCGTGAATAACCAGAACACCGGCCCATCGTTTCCAATGAATTGATAACGCGCCTCGAAGTTTGGAATGAGTTCAACCACCGGTTCCGCTGCCGATAGATCGCGATAGAAAAGCAGATTGTAGTTTGACGCCGACCAGACGTGAATCATGAGGTATCTGCCATCGTCGGTGACATCGGCGCGAAAATTCCATTCCTTCCGATCCGGACGCGCGTAGATCAATTCGTCTTGAGATTGCAGGTCGCCGATTCGATGGTAGTAGAGCTTGTGGTGAAAATTCTGAACTTCGTATTCATCGCCGGAATCTGGCGGTTCATAACGGCAGTAGAAGAACCCTTTTCCATTCGGCGTCCAGGAAATGCTCGAAAATTTGACCCACTGAAGGCAATCGGGAAGGCTTGTCCCGGTTTCAACGTCCATGACACGCCATTCTTCCCAATCGGATCCCGCTCTGGAGAGCCCGTAGGCAAGCAAGCGGCCGTCGCGGCTGGAGGAAGTGGCGGTGAGCGCGACGGTACCGTCTTCAGAAAGTGTGTTGGGATCGATCAGCACCCTTGCCGCTGAATCCAGACCATCTCGCACGCGCAGAACCCACTGATTCTGGAGCCCGTCGTTGGTAAGGTAAAAATATTTTCCGCCTTCCTTATACGGCAGGCCGCATCTCGGATAATTCCACAACTCGGTTACACGTCTGCGGATGTCCTCCCGCTCGGACACGGATTCCAGGAATCGAAACGTGCGTTCATTTTGAGCATCGATCCAGGTTCGGGTCTCTGGCGAGTCCAGATCTTCAAGCCAGCGCCACGGGTCGGAAACTGTCTGTCCATGCAGTGTGAATTCCATACACCTTGATTTAATACTGATTCTTGCCATAGCCTTTCAAGTACGAATGCAAATAAGACTTTTTTCACTAGCTGCAGTTGTTTTGGTTTTTGCATCGACTGCGCTGTCCCAGGATCTCGAGATTCTGACTCGCCCGGACGCAGTTTACGTGGAGCACATGGAAGGGAATATCACGCCCATGGATCGTGTGTTCTTTCACATCGTTGTCCACAATCAATCCAGGAACCCCATCACAATTGACTGGATCCGGTTTGACATGACGAATTCCGATGGCATCGATCTCTCCGGGCAATACTCTGGCAAGGCGCTGATGAATCTGTTCGACAGCGCCATCGACCGGCACCGCATTGAACCGACACCGAAGAAGACGCTCGAGCTTTATCCCGATCAGCGGAAGGCAATCTCGGATATTTTCTTTGATTGTCCGGCTGGGTTTATCGGAGAAACGGTTGTCGTGGAAGTGCAGTATGAAATCGGCGGCAAATCCCAATCCAGCAAGACATCGACATCCCTGAAGCGGTCTCCGGCCTTCATCGGGCAATTGCCATTTGAAGGGATCTGGTACGTTCAGAACGAACACGGATATCTCGATCTTCACAAGCGATATCTGGCGGAAGCCTTTGCGTATGACTTCATTCAGATTGGAGCCGACGGCAAAAGCTACCAACAGGATGGCGCCCATAACTCCGACTACTATGCATACGGCAAAAAGGTTCTCGCCGCCAAAGATGGAACCGTTGTTTTCCTGCGTACCGACATTGTTGAAAATGATCCGGGCCGGACGAATATCAATACACCCGGCGGCAATGTCGTGGTCATCGATCATGGAGACAATCAGTTCGGGTACTACGCCCATCTGCGCCCTAACAGCATCTCTGTAAAAGTCGGCGCGAAAGTGAAGGCGGGGGATCCGATTGGTGAAGCGGGCAACAGTGGAGAATCCACCGAACCTGGAATTCATTTCCATATCATGACGAATTCGGATCCGAACATGGCCGATGGAATTCCGTTGTTGTTTTCGAAGTGGAAGGGGCTTTCCTATAGCGCGTTTCCGGTGGAGCGCGAATCGGGGCTACTGCCAAAAGGAGAATTTGTGCAGCCCTGACCGATTACATGTAGGGATCGTCGTCCGGGTTGGTGGAGTTTTTCGATCTCTTGTTCTTTTTGAAAAAATATTCAAGTCCTCGGCCGAAACCTTTCGTAATCGCCGAAACTTCCCGCACCGGCCGCAACACTGTGTTCTGAACAATGTCGGCTGTCGTATTGATGCGGTCGGCCACATCCTTCGTAACCGCTTCCATTCGATTCAGTTGGGCGCGGAGAACTTCCCCCGTGTCGGAAACCATGGTTTCGACACGGCGGAATTGCTCGCGCGCCGAAACGCCGATTTCAAGAATGTTCGAGGACGCAATCCGGAGGTTTTCGGTAATCGCCTTGACCGGAACCATCACTTCGCGGGTTTCGGACATGAATCGATCGAGTTGATTGGTCAGGCGCCGGGACATCAGATATATCGCAATCAGCACGCATGCCTGAGTCATGACGGCGAGCGCAGTGAGAGCCACAAAGAAAGTCAGAAGTTTGTCCATGGCGCCTCCAAATCTTTTCGGTAAAGCAGTTAGTCGGCCATCCCTTTTTCTTCCCGGTATGCGGCCTTGCCCGCTTCAAATGCGGCGGTCAGTTGTTCTTTTTGCCGCGAAAGCGCTTCCTTGCTCTTGTCGACGAAACTGTTGAAGTCATCTCCAACCTTTCGGCCTGTTTCACCGACAAACTGACGGCCTTCCGAAACTTTGTTTGTCAGAAAGTCTCGGCCATCGCTGGCGGTCCGCGCAATCATTTCCCGGGTCTCACGACCTGTCTTTGGAGCAAACAGCAATGCGAGAACAGCTCCAATACCGGCCCCAGCAACCAGGTACAGGAATTTGTCGCCTCCATTATTTTCAGCCATGATGCACACTCCTTATTTTTTAACTTTTTCGATATTATCACGGACAATGCGAACAGCCTGTGGAATTACCGGGTGATACACCCAGCTGTAACCGAGCGAAGAGCCGTAGCCGTGCAGCCAGATCACGGCCTATGGCTTGTCGGTGTCCAGACCAATTCCACACCGGAATTGCGGCAATTCCTGGAAGATGTATTGACGCTGCCGGTCGCGCCATTTGACGAAATCGAAGCTCTTGCGTGGGGCGAAATGACCGCTGAGGCCCTTGCCTCTGGCCGCAGCGTCTATGTTCGGGACTCACTCATCGCGGCCACAGCCCGTGCGCACGGTTGGACGGTGGCCACGCGAAACGTTCGGGACTTTACTGGTTTGGGTGTGATTGTATTCAACCCGTTCCTGAAAGAACTTTAGACCATCGGCCAGAAAGCCACTATCGGACGGATCAAGTTGATTACACCATTTTCAGACCGGAATTCTGGGGACATTTCCTTGAAGCGTTTTCTATCAGTGGAGTGGCTTTCTAGTTGTTCGCCGGGATGGCGATCAGGTTCAGAATCTGCTTCGACGACTCCGCAAGTTGAATCGCCCTGCCCCGTTGTTCGACGACACGCAGAACTTCCGGATCAAAGTAGGCGTAAGGTTCGAGGGCTTCCCAGGCGAAGACCTTGTAGTTTCCTGGCGGCACGCTCGGGAAGCTGAACCGGCCGTCGGCGCCCGCGGTCGCACGCTGGAAGAGTTCGGTTCGGTCGCGGTCGCGCTCGGGCACAAGTACAACAAGGCTGCCGAGGACAGGTTGCTGTCTTTCGTTCTTGACGGTTCCTTCGACAGTGGCGACGTTGGAACTGATGACAACATTCAGGGCATTCACTTCCCCGTCTGCGATTTGAAAGACGTTTTGCAAAGCGTCGGCTCCCCCGAATCTCGCACTCTTAACGTAATATCCCGCCGGCAGCCCGCCCACGCTCGCGCGATATTCTCCGGTGGAGAGATCGCCGAGGCGGAATGCTTCCTGAGTGACCAGCGCATTGGCCGAAATCAATTTGTCCGGAGACGTGATGACGACGCGAATCCTGCTGAGATCGGAACTGGGCAGTCCCTGACCTTCGATCGTGAGCCTGCCTGCAAGAGAGACGCCGGGCAATACCGACACGACGAGGCCATCGACATCGGAACTCACGACCTCGACTGGCGTCACTTTCGGAGCGTACCCCGATGCGTCTTCCGTTCGCGAAGCGGCAAACTGGACAGGGAACGACGCCAATCGCGCCATGGCGGGCAGCGGAGGGCTGGACTGCGCGAGTCCCCGTGTCGTCCTGGCCTGCACGACAACTCTGTACGATCCGGGAACCAGTCCGGGAATCGTGAAGCTCCCGTCGGTACTCCGATAGTTGTTACTGACCTGAACTCGCTCCCAACGTGTATCGGAACGCCGAAAGAGCGAGACCGTCGCAGATATTGGAGGCCGGCCCGTCTTCGAATCGAGGACGCGGCCGCGAATCTGATACAGAACCTGCTTACCGATGGACACATCGATGCCGCCCAGTTCAGCGCCGGACTTCACGTCCACGAGTGTCGCATCCGAGATGTTGACCACACCTGGATAGAACTCCGAGGCGTAGTCCACCCTGATTTCATTGGAATTATTCAGACCACGCACGCCGGATTCCTGGGGGAAAGCTCCGCCGACAGTAATGTAGTAGTGGCCAGGCGTGACGAAGTAGAAACGATATTCACCGCGATCGTCGGTTCGAGCCGCGCCCTGTTGAGAGACCAACGCGCGTTGACCTTCGGCGCCGTATTGCAATCGCATCAACTGAACGGGAACGCTGACAGCAGGCTGTTGCGTTTCCGCGTCACGAATGCGGCCGGTGACAGTTCCGGTCGGTGTAAGGCGAACCGTGATTCCCTTTACCGCCTGACTCGTGGCCAGGGCGAATGTCGTTCCCTCCCCCTGGAATGAGTTCTGGCCATTGAACTGAGCCACGTAGCCATTGCCTTCTGCGAGGACCCGATAGACCGCACCTTTAAGACTCGTGAAGACAAACTTTCCATCGACGCCTGTGATGATGGGCTCGATTGGTGCATAGGTCTGATTCGGGTTGCCCGCGGTAGGCCTCGTTTGCACCCGAACCCCGGCAACAGGCTGGCCGTTAACCCGATTGACGACGATACCTTCTATTGATCCATTGGCGGGATCCTGCGGCGGCGCCTGCACGGCGAGCACCGGTATCGCCAGAAACAGAATCAGCATGCCAAATCGCCGCATCATCAGTTCACTCCTTCCGGTATCATCGTCACGTCGACGGTTTCGCGCGAGGACTCGGCGAGGTGTATCAGCCGGCCTCGCTCTTCATACTTCCGAAGAACGTCGGGATCGAAATAGCTGTAGGGTTCCAGCGCCTCCCAGGAAAAAACCTTGTAGTCGCCCGGCGGGACATCGGAAATGCTGAAACGTCCGTTCTGATCGGTGGTTGTCTGCTTGAAGCGCTCGGAAAAGTTGCGCGCAACGCTCGGAACCAGGACAACCGGCAACCCGGCTACGAGCCGCAAACTTTCATCGCGAACCACACCTTCCAGATGCGCAACTTTGGAACTCAGCACAATCTGAAGGTCGCTCGTACGCGAGACACGTGCATATCCCGTGAGCGCATCGGCTCCGTCCAGCAGTGCCTCGCGCACGTAAAAACCGGCGGGCAGGCCCCGCAGCGGTACGGTCACGCGAAGCGAAGGGTAGGGGAAATTCGCGGTGAAAGTTCCGTCCGGCTGCGGGCGTGCGTCGATCGCGCTCATCCTCAAATCCATGGACGGAATGCCCGTGTCCGGTGGCAAAAACGAAAACTGGACCGAATTTCCCGAGACAAAATCGGCCGGCAGGCCTTCCCCTGTGATCCGCCCAGTAATGACATTCGGAAGCTCCAGCCTCAGAACGCCAAGATCAACGTCCGCGTTGGAAACTGCGACGTTGACGCCAGCACTGGCTGCGGGAGAACTTCGGTTAAGCGCCGCATTGGACAGCCCCTGCTGGCCCTCATAGCCGGTTACTCCGACGGTATACGGCCCTGGCGTCAGGTTCTTGAATTCGAGCATTCCTGTCTTGGGGTCATAAGTGTTACCCCCGCCGGAACGAGTGCTGCTACCGAGGTTCGAGTACGAAATGGTTGCTGTGGCTCGAGGGGGCGGTTGCCCGGTAACAGGATCGACAACGCGAGCACGTATCCGATACAGCCGGCTATCCGCGAGCGGGAAATCGATACCGTCGAGTTCCGCGCCGGCACGAACGTCGATCGCCACGGCTTTCTCAATTTCGGAATTCCCCGGGAAAAACGTGTAGGAATAGTTCTCCAGGATTTCGTTGGGATTGTCGCTCTCCGTTCCAGGGCGAGCCAACGGCTCCGCCCCTGAACCCGCCACGACGTAGTACCTCCCCGGCGTGACCCAATAGAACCGGTACACGCCGCGATCGTCGCTGCGCGCGCTGGCGATCGTTTCAAAGGTTCGCCGGCCACTGGAATTGTAGGTATATCTCACGAGTCGAACAGTTGTTCCGGGAATGGGGCGGCCATTTGAATTCCGAATATGACCGTTCACGCTTCCTGCAGGCGTCATGCGAACTGCAAGATTCAACGTCTGGGCTTGCGTCAATGTGATCGTCCCGCCCGGTGCGCCCGGCTGGCGCTCCCCATACGCGTACTTTGCATAGCCGTTGCAGATGACATTGAGAATGTAGGTACCCGGCTGCAGAATCTGGATCGCGAATTTCCCATCGCGATCCGTAGTGACACGAGGGCCCACCAGCGCCGAAGAGCCCGGGACTGCGACTCCGACCTGAGCTCCCGCAATTGGCTCGTTGCTGCCCAGGCGCGTGACAACACCTTCGATGCTCCCTGACGAAGCCTGCCCCGGCAGCAATAAGAACGCCAACCACACGACAATAAGTCTCATTGGAAATTCGGGGAAATCTTACGACAAAACTGCTGGGAAGATGTCCTACTTCCTGCCGTATTAGAGGTTCCAGGCGCAGGCCTACGGTGTGAGCTGTCTACCGTTCTTGCCCACACCGGCGTAGCTGGGCAGCTTGTCCTTCAGGCACTGCGGCGTCACGGCCTCATAGCTGTAGCTCAGGGTTGCATCATGAACCGGCCGATTGACGTTTTCTCCCTCACGGTTTCTCCCTCACGGATGTCGAGCGGGAGGATTACAATTCGACACATCGTCAGAATCCGTATTCGATCCGAAGGGGGACCTATGAATCGAAGTTCAGCGGGCATTGCGTTGGCAGCATTCTGTGTCGCGCTGTTTGCGGGTATTGCAGTAAGCCAAAGAACTGCCCAGAGCGGCGCGAAGCTGGAGGCGCAAGACTACATCGACATTCGCCAGCTCATCGATGGTTACTCTCAAATCCTCGACAACTGCACGAACAACGGCAACACCTACGCCAACCTTTTCACTCCTGACGCAACTTTTGGCGTGTCGTCGCAGTGGGGCAATGGCGTCAAGATCTGGTTTCGCGGCCACGAACAGCTACGTACCGCGGGTGGTGGCGGTAAGGATGCCTGCCGACCGCCACAACAGTATCCGGAATACCACATCGTGGTGAGCCCCGTGATAACTCCCGCGCCCGGAGGCGCGAAGGCCACCTCCACCCTGCTCACGATTACGAACAAGACCACCAGGCAAGGCGATATCATTCACTGGGAAGGCGGCTACGAAGACACCTTCGAGAAGACCGCGAATGGTTGGCGTTTCAAGTCTCGGGTGCACGTGTGGCCCGAGATCAAGTGGACCGACAACCCTGCGGACATGCCGCCACGAGACCTCGAGAAAGAGTGAACGGAGATTTGGGACAATGGATCGCGTCTGCACAGGCGCCGGCAGCCCAATGAAAAGGAGGCTTATGAGAATCCATACCACGGTGAACCCCTTTGGTATTGTTGGAGTCATTGTCCTTGCCGGGTCGCTGCTGTTTGAGGTCCCGAGCGCTTCAGCATGCGAGATGCTCGATACCCTAATTCGCAGGGACGATGGGTTGAGCTTCTTTCTGGCCTCTCCTCTCGGCCGTCAAGAGAATGGAGTTCGCGCCAACCTTTCTGCAGGCCGTACGGGCTCGGACAGCATCCCTCCCGGTATCGTGGTGCTCGTGCCGTGGATTTATGGCGCCGACTGCAAACCGTTTGAGTGGAATGAACCGAAGCCATGGACGCCGCCGAATAGGTTGGGGTTCTACACAGGGGCTCTGCGGCAGGCGGACAAATGGATCGACAAACTTCCGACTTTCGATGTGTTCCAGGCTTGGGCGCAACCCGTCTATGCGGGGGACGACGACAAACGTTCCACGCAGCCAAAACCCAATCTCACGGTGGAGGAGTTTCTGGATCTCTATGCCCTGGTCCCAACCTTTGAGGAACTGGAAGAAAGGTTGGGACCAAAGAAGAACCCAGCCGTCGTTGAACGCCTCGAAGCCTGGGCCGCAGCGCACCCGGTGCTCGCCAAACGGTATCCGGCGGACTACCTGTTGGACTACGTTCACAGGATGTTCCAACCGCAACCCCGCTGACTGCGCTGCAAACGCCGCAAAGGCTTGCAAAGAATGTCTGAATCACATTCTTCCCTATGCAGCAAATCCAAATGTAATAATTCCTGCCACTTTCCATTCCTGAATTCCGCATTACATGATAAGGAGCAGAGTATGAAACGCGCACACACACTTTTGGGGATTGTCCTGTTGACCTTCTCGTTTTCCTCAGCGGTCGAAGCAAGTACTGTCATCTTCAGCAATCTTGGACCCGGAGACATTTTCAGTAATGCCGGTCAACTCATCAGCGGCCCGACCTCTATTTTCGGTGACCAGGATGTCGGATCGCAATTCATCGCCCAAAAGACAGCGGCGCTCGACTTCATGGAACTAGCTTTAACTTCTGACAACGTTACCCCATCGTTGGATGTGTGGCTGATGTCCGACGCCGGGGGCTTGCCCGGCTCGATTGTTGAGGCATTTTCACTGTCAAATGTGCCCCATGTGAGTAGCTGTCCGCCAGTGTGTCCAGTTCCTCCACTGACAGTTGCGACGTCGGTTCTTCACCCCACGCTACTTGCAGGAACCCAATATTGGATAATTGCGTCGACGTCAGGAAATACTGGAAGTTTCCGCTTGAATTTTACAGGGGATATCGGAACGGTCGGCCGTGTGAATGGAGGACCCTGGATCGCTGCACCCCTTGCCACCGCTTCCGCGTTTCGCGTGAACGGGAACGATATTTCTACCGCCGTTCCCGAGCTTGCAAGCATTTGGCTGCTTACATTAGGCATTGCAGGTGTGCTCTCAAGGGCCGGCTGGGGACATCGAAAGGTGACGAAGCTGAGGCGCTGAAGAATTGTCCAGAAAGTTATGCGAAACACGCAATGCCGCCTATGAAGGGTCATGTGGATAATCGCTTTGGGAGCCGTTCGGCCTCAGCAGCAACTGGCTCGTTCATAATGAGCAGCATGGATTCGGAATGGTCGCAGTTGCGGTTGAAGGATCGGATTGCATCCGATTTGTTTGTACTGTTTGTCGGCATCAATCCCGGGGTGCGTTCTGCGCAAACCGGACATCACTTCGCAGGCTATTCCAACCGTTTCTGGAAGCTCCTGACCGATTCGGGGCTGACGCCCGAACCCGTGACCTGCAAAGATGACGAACGGCTTCCGAGCTGGCGCCTTGGCATCACCAATCTCATTGCCCGGCCCAGTCCGGGAATCGATGATCTACGTCCTTCCGAATACGTCGAAGGATGGAAGGTGCTCCATCGCAAGATTCGTCGATTGCGGCCGCGCATCGTCGCGCTGCTGGGAGTGACGGCCTATCGTACGATTTTACCGCTGCTCTGCGATGCGCCCGCGGCAATCCATCGGCGTGGAACCGTTGTGGGCCTGCGACCGATACGGATTCACGGGGCACAAATCTTCGTCCTGCCCAATCCGAGTGGACGCAATGCAAACTTCTCGTACCGGGAAATGTTGAAGGCTTTCGTCGCTCTTCGTCGATCAGTCGATGAGGCGGACGTATAGATCCGTAGGGCGAACCCAGGCTTTGCTGCATTTTCCATCAGGAGAACACTTCACGCCAGCCGATGCTCCGTGATGGCGGTGTTGAAGTCTTTCCCGTTGATGGTCAGGTACATCTGCTGCTCGGTGATCGACAATCCGATCGAACAGCGTCGATCGATGACTGCGGAGATTTCATCGATGAAATCGGAATCGAGCACGTAGATCCGTACATGCTCTGCTCTGTGAATCTTCTCTCCCGCAAGCTGTCTCATCAGCAGGGGACCACGATGGGTGTACACAGCGGCACGCCCGGCCAGCTTGCTTCCGCGATGTATTCGTGAAGCGTCCGGCAGTCCCACTTCGATCCACGCGATAATTCGGCCCGTCATATCCCGAACCAGGATTGCCGGTTCATCGCCTGAGGCAACGCCCTCCGTCAACGCGATGCCTTCCTGATACTCCATGCAGTACGCCAGCATGCGAAGGAGCATGTACTCCATTGTTTCGGAAGGTTGCCGCGCGATACGGAGTTCGATCTGTTCGTAGACGCCACGATCGACATTCGAAAGATCAATGGACATGTTGTAGATCGTCGCGGTTTGCGCCATGAGTGTTTGGGATTCAGGACTCTAGCCAGTTTCGCACGGAGAGGCCGGGGATTCGGCGGAATTCGCGGCTGGGAGAGGCCGCCCTTGGGCACTTATACTGGCGGCCCCAAATCAATTAAGGTCCGTCATTATAGGGAAAGCCCGCCACGTACTACCGGATCAAATCCACTTCTACGGGATACCGACTAATCAGGAGTTGAGAACAGATCGGTCAACACTAGCCCGTTACCGGAGTCTTATCATTTCGGAGATGTTGTTCCAGCCAGGTACCAACACAAGCACAACTGTAGTGTGACGGCAGTGACGAAAGGCTCAGCGGGACTGATCTTCCGCGCTGCCCCGGTGGTCGTATTCCGAAATTTGTTGTAGGATTTCGCAGTCAAAAATGTCCGATGAGGAGACGTGATGTCGCAGACCAATGAACTGCCGCCACCTGCCCGAATGTTGCAGATGATTACCGGTCACTGGATCAGCCAAACCGTCGCTGCCCTGGCGCGTCTTGCCATTCCGGACGCGGTTGCAGATCTCCAGCTCACGAGCTCCGAAATTGCGGCGAAATGCGGCACACATTCCGACGCAACCTACCGGCTCTTGCGCGCGGCTACCGGTTTGGGGCTTTTCGTGGAAGTGGAGCCAGATGTGTTCAAACTCACGCCAGTCGGAGCAACACTCCGTGCAAATATTCCGGGTTCCATGCGCGATTTCGCCATAGCGGAAACGGATCAGGGGCACTGGCTTGCCTGGGGCAAGCTTACCGATTCCGTGAAAACCGGTGAGCGTGGAGCGCCAAAGGCATTGGGAAAGGAACTCTTCGAGTGGTATCAGGAATACCCGCAGGATGCGGCGGCATTTGGCGGCGCGATGACAAGTCTCGCCTCCATGGTGGCCGGAGAAGTCGCCGCAAGTTGCGATTTTTCAAAAGCGAAAACCGTCGTGGACGTCGGTGGATCGCACGGGACGCTGCTTGCCGCAGTGCTCAGAAATCACCGCCACCTGTCAGGAATTGTCTTCGATCTGCCAGGCGTTGCGGAGCGCGCTCGCCCGGCTTTGCTCGCGGAAGGTCTCGCATCTCGCGCAGAGGCAGTTGCGGGCGACTTCTTCGTCGACGTTCCCAAAGGCGACATTTACCTCCTCAAACAGGTCCTTCACGACTGGAACGACGAACAGTGCCGAATCATCCTTTCTCTGTGCGCGAAGCGAATGACAAGCTCTGGCCGAGTCTGCGTTGTCGAGATGGTGATCCCGGACGACAACTCCCCCAGTATGGCGTCGATGATGGACCTCAATATGCTCGTCATGTTGCCTGGACGTGAACGATCGTTGAAGGAGTACCGCGCGCTCCTCGAATCCGTCGGACTCCAATTCGAACGGATTCTACAAACGCACTCCCCGTTTCAGATTATTGAAGCATCGAAACGGTAGAGCAACTTCGGGCGGTCCGTTCCCGCTGAGACCGCCCCAGGGGACGACAACTGAAACATCGCCCCGGGATCAATTATTTCGACCCTGCGGATTTTGCCGGTTTCAATGAAGAACGCGTCTGTTACCAGGGTGCTGGAGGGTCGAGTGAATTCGCAGAACGTGTTTCTTGTGAATCCTCTGGCGCGCAGCGTTTACCGATCCAGCGAAGGACTCGTCCGGAATTACCGGCAAACCGTAGAGTGGCCGCGGACCGAATCGCAACCACGTTTAGTTTCCGAGATGCCGACTTCCCAACAACTGAAGAGCGTTCGCTGAACCCTACGGCGTTATCGACGATTGACAATCGTTGGAATCCTGCGTATACAGTATCGATAGACTAGTACAGTTGAAAGCATGATTATCCACGTAAATCCGGCTTCGGGTATTCCCATCTACATCCAGTTGATGGAGCAGGTGAAACATGCCATCGAGACCGGGGCGCTGCGCGCCGGTGAACAGCTCCCGCCGTTGCGCAGGCTCGCTGAAGAACTGGTAATCAATCCGAACACTGTGGTCCGCGCATATCGTGAATTGGAGCACGAAGGCGTCGTCGAAGTCCGTCACGGTGCCGGAGCATTCGTGCGCCGGTTAGCTGCGGGGCACACACTCGTCTCGCGCAAAGCGCAGTTGATTATGCAATCGGCAGTCGAACGGCTCGCAGCGGCGGGATTGACGGAAGATGCGATTCGGCGGCTCCTGGAGAACGAACTCGCGCAGTTGAAAGACGGAGTAATTAGGAGAAGAACATGACTGAATGCGCAATTGAAGCGGTGGCACTCCGAAAGTCGTTCAAAGGGCATGAGGCGCTCTGCGGTCTGAATTTGACTGTTCCCCGAGGCAGCGTCTTTGGTTTCCTGGGGCGGAATGGCGCCGGAAAAACGACAACGATTAAGATCTTGATGGGCCCGGCGAAGGCCGACCAGGGTGAGGCACGGATCTTCGGAATTGTGCCTGGGGACGATGATTCGGGTGCATTGCTCAGGCGGCGCATTGGGTTTGTTCCGGAAGATAAGGAACTCTACCCGTATATGACAGTTGAGGAAATCATTCGCTTCAGCCGCCCATTCTTCCCTCAGTGGCGCGATGATTTGGAACGTAGATACCTCAAGGCCTTTGACCTGCCGCCGAAAAAGAAGATCCCCGATCTTTCAAAGGGTATGCGATCCAAACTGATGTTGCTGCTCGCGATTTCGCGCGGTTCCGAGTTGCTGATTCTTGATGAACCCACGGACGGCCTGGACCCCGTTGTGGCGGAAGAACTCTTGCGCGAACTGATCGGGTTGTCGGCATCGGATGGTACGACTATCTTTTTCTCTTCTCATCAATTGGCGGAAGTGGAACAGATCGCCGATCAAATCACAATCATCAACCAGGGCCGCTCGATTATCAGTGGCGAGTTGGAGGATCTCAAGCAACAGTACCAGCGGATCAAGGTTGTTTTTGCCGATGGTATCCCAGCCGACATTCGCTGGGCCCAAGGTGCCGACCGCATCCGAAACGAGGGCCGGATGGTCTCGATCCTATCCGGACGGAACAGTGAAGAGATCATGGCGCAGGCGCGGGCCTTGCCCGGAACCAGTGTGGACACGTACCCGGTCACGCTGAGGGAACTCTTTCTCGAACTTATGAGGGCTGACTAAATGCTTTGGAAGAAGGGCTGGTACGAAACACGCACTCGATTGCTAATTGTCCTGGCGGTAGTAGTGGTCATTACCGTCCTGACTATGGGTCCCCCCCCTCCCGCGGGGGCAGGATCAGGACCTCTGGTAGGCGCCACCACGATACCTGCCATGCTCGCCGCCCTCTTGCTCGCGGGCGCTGGAGTCAAGACCCAACTCGGAGGCTTACAGCGGAGCAAAGGCTTGCATGGGTCGATGTACTATACCCTGTCGTTGCCGGTGAAGCGCACGCGGCTGTTCAACGTGCGAGTTTCGCTGGGTTTGGCAGAAACGGCGGTAATACTCGTCCTTACGTGGTCTGCGCTCTGGTTGGTGAACCCCGCTATTCGACTCAGTGCCACACCTTCCGACATGTTCAAACAGGGCGTGGCCACGTTCTTCTGTGTCACGGCAGTGTACTCACTCGGAGTGTTCTTCGCGGCGTTTCTTGACGACGTGTATCAGCATTGGGCAACCATATTCACAGTCGTTGGCACCATTGTAATTCTGATTCGAGTTCCGCTACCGGCGTGGATGCAGACTTTCCTGGTATTGTCGCTGGCCTCACCACTCAACACTCACACGATGCCGTGGACTGCAATGGCAGTCCTGCTCGGGCTGTCGGGGATGCTGCTGCTGATTGCGCTGAAGATCGTCCGGTCCCTGGAGTACTAGCCTGGATGGGAACCGGCGGCACCATGCATTCACTCCAGATTTGGGGATAGCCCGCGATCAGTCGCGCAGCGTTTACCGATCTATGAAGCACTTGGCCGTGTAACCGCTATCCCGTCATTCTGCCGAATTCAAAGTAATTGGATTTCACAAGTCCGGGATACCGACTACTCTATAACTGAGTTGCTTCAGAGCCGATCATCCAGGGGTGACGCCATTCCAGAAACCGTGAGTTTCTTCCCCAAAAGACATAGCAGGACCGCTGGCGGATTAACGCGTATCCCGGTTCGAGCAGGATAGCTTCCCGCTAAAGGCAACTTCAGATTGGATCTTGCCGGTGGGACACATCCACATGCCTGGAGGAGTCTTCAAAACCTGTCCGGTGGCTTTCAGCATAATGGCGATACTGCCAAAGATGGGTTTGCCTGTTTTCTCGGGAAACCCTTCGACGCAGACGTCCATTCCCATCCGCAAGGAATCCACTTTCCAGCCGTTGTCGAGCAGGCCTTTCGGGCTATTCGCCTGCACATCCCAGTTCGTGGTCTTGCCCTGTTTGTCCTTTACGTCGATGAAAACGTCGACGTGAGGATTACCCCACTGAACCTTGGTGACTTTTCCGTTCATGAATACGGGCCTGTTCACATCGAACTCCGAGCAAAAGGAGTGGTGTGCGGTAATGGGAGAAACGACAGCGATCATCCCAAGGACGACAATCAGTATCACAAAACTAGTTTTCATGTTGGTACTTACCGCGAAGTAGACGGAAGGATACGCGAACTGGGGAAAAACCTCAGAATTCATGCGGCTGAGTGTCGGCAATGCTCTTGGATTGCCTGCAGAGTGAGCCGACGGATTAGTAACAAGGGGTCGCAATATGCTTACTTTGCCCGCGTCCGTATCCACTTGGACGTAATACCGGCTACCCGGAATGAGAGAATTCACGGTCGCAGCAACCGTTGGGCAATTGCAGCTACAGTTGCCGCTCCCTCGGAATGGTCATTTCCCGCGGCTTTCCGTCTACTCGCAGAGCTACCAGCCTCGCTTCTGAGTACACGCCTTCGCGCTCGCCACATAGTCGGCGCGAAATGCGGCGATCAGATCCGCAGCTTTCGCCTGATCGGCTGCAGCAAGATGGGAACCCAGAAATTGGTTCACGATAGGCTCGAGAAAACGGCCGTAACTTTGAAGTGCGGTTCTGTCATTTTTCTGTATCGCCACAAGAACTTCATCCTGAGTCACTGGAGTCAGCACCTCCATCCGCCCCACAAACGCGCGCTTCACGCTCACGGGGGTGGGAGTCACGGTCAGCGGAAGGATGGAATCCACGGCATGTGACGGTACGATGTAGAACACTCGCGTGCCCTGTTCGAACCAGGAATCCTTCCACGTGTCGACCATCGCTCGCGCTTCCTGCGCGAACATGCCCTGAGCCTTCAGCAGACTCTCAAGATCGTTCTGCAGCGACTCAAAGCTGCTGTTCAGGGCCGGGCGGTCGATCCAAACTGTCTGCTTCAAACCCTTCAACATGGTGTAGCCGATCTTTCCGCCGCGATTCTCAAACAGGACAACGCCCGGCAGTTCATCCGATTCCAGATTGGAGACGGCAATGCGTCCGTCCTTCGCTGCCCGGACGGAGAGAGGAGGCGTGAAGTCCGCAATGCCGCGATAGAACAGAAACTTTTCCGATTGCGATCCCTGCGTTGACGGCACCTGCAGCGGAGCGGAAGCGGTTTTACGGGCCGCATAATAGTGGCTGGGTCCGTCTTCGATCGGATAGGAGACTGTTGCTCCCGGCATTACCTGCACATCATTCCATTGAATGGTGCCAGTGACATTTGGAAATGACTTTTGAGAAGCAAACGCATCCGGCGACAGCTTCGCGTTCGAGGGATACCATTCCGTAATGAGACCCTGGGGAAAGCTCACCGACACATTCACCGTCTGTTCCCTGCGAGAATAGAAGTAAAGGACCGGCGTTTCCATACGGACCCTGGTCATCTTCGAACGGCCGCCCTGTTCGGCCAGCGTGAGTCCCTTCGGCCCTGCGCCAGAGACGCTGACGAAACACGGCAGATCGGTCGGCCCTCCGGCGGGCATCCATTCGATGGCCGTTCCATTGGGGCCGGCAACCGAAGTGAATGTCCCCCATTCGTGAACCGTCAGTCCTCTCACCGCAGTGGAGTCATCTGCAGTGGCCGCAGGCCGTGGATCTGCAGGACCCGCTATCGGTTGCCATACAACGCCGGCGGCTCCCGCACTCGATGTGGATGGTTCCACTCCGCCGGCGGTTCCGGCGATACCAGCCGCGATCACGACGGGCGCGGCGACAAGAAGGGAGATCAGCATCAGACGTCTCATTGTTCAATCCTCCGAAATTGGCGTTGGTTGTTTGGCAGCAACTAAGGACACGATAACTCCGGACTGAGCCAGACGCAATGTTATTTTTATACACAATATGTTATAAAGATCACGATGAATCGAATCGCATGGATCTGCGTCGTCTTTGCTGCAGCTGCAACGGGCTGGAGTCAGTCGCCCGCGTTCAGGGTCAGCAGCAAACATCGCGCCATTCAGTATCGGGAATCGCAGCCGCGCAATGCCGTCACTTCGCTCAACGGGAAGGTGCTGATCGGCCTGGCCGATCTGAACTTTGACCGCACCGAAGGCTATCTTCCAGCCGTACTGGATGCGCTGCACGTTCCGGTGGAGTCGCAGATTATGGTTTTCTCGAAGACCAGCCTGCAGACATCGATGGTCGGACCGGACAATCCGCGCGCGATCTTTTTTAATGATTCCGTTGCAGTGGCGTACATTCGCGACAGTCCGACTCTCGAAGTTATCGTTCAGGACCCGCAGCTGGGAGCGGTCTTCTATACCATTCCGCAGCAGCGGCAAACGTTGCCTCATCTGTTACGCGAAACGAACTGTCTCGGCTGTCACGAAACGCCCGACACGCTCGATGTGACCGGGATGGTGGTGCGCAGCGTGTTTCCGGGAAGGGATGGAGCCGAAGTCTCAGGACTCGCCGGATCTCCAACCGACCATCGCACGCCATTCGAACATCGATGGGGCGGCTGGTATGTGAGTGGGATTCGCGGACCGCAGCGCCACGTCGGCAATGCCGTCGTTCGCAGCGTGAACTCGCAGCAGGCATCCGCCACACCGGCCCCTGTACCGGTTCGCGAGCCGCTTCCCGGAAGATTTTCCACGCCGGGTTATCCGGTGTCCACCAGCGATGTCGTGGCGCTCAGCGTGTTCGAGCATCAAATGCACATGATGAATCTGATCACGCGGATCGGCTGGGAAGCGCGGATCATTGCGTTCGAGACGCAGGGGACTCCCAATGTGGACGTTGAAGGGCGCCTCCGGGATACGGCAAAGGATGTGGTGGATTACATGCTGTTCGTCGATGAGGCGCCATTTACCGGAGGACTCGAAGGGAATTCCGGTTTCACCGAGAAATTTACCGCGCAGGGTCCGGTGGACCAACGAGGGCGTTCACTCCGGCAGCTGGACTTGAATTCCCGGCTGATGCGATATCCCTGCAGCTATCTGATTTACTCCGATGCATTCAACGCGCTTTTGCCACCGGCGAAGAACGCCATCTATCAACGCATGACCGAGATTCTTTCAGGCCAGGAGAAGGGCATCCGGTATCAGCGTCTCTCGGTTGCAGATCGTACCGCGATTATTGAAATCCTTCGGGACACAATTCCCGACCTGCCCACGACTTTCGGAAAGCCATCGCGTTAGGTAATTCCCGGGGAAATTCGCATGACTGCAGCCCGCAGGAACTATTTCTTTTTCTTGAGTACGGAAGACTTCGCGGCCGGGCGCGATGGCTTGATCTTGATTGTCTTTTCATTGATGAAGTCCCGCAGGTTGCGAGGTGGCTCGGGTGGAGTATGACCGCCCAGGATATCGTCAATCTGGGATTGCAGTTCTTTGGCGGCCGCCTCCTGGGCCGCCTTGCTGCTGGAGCGAACTTTCTTTGCATTCATGACGCCTCCGATCGCTTGCACCTTCCTTCGATCGTACTCCAGAGTACAGTGCAGCGATCGAGGTTTATTGAAGCTAAGCCTCGATCAGATCTTTGATCTGAGCCTGAAGCAGGCTGGCATTGCCTTCCAGTTCGTCTCCAATCATGTGCTGACCCGTCATCGCCTTCTTGCCGACTGACGCACCTACTGCTGCAGTCAGCAGCAAGCCACGTGGCGAGTTCCCCGCAAGCGCCTTCAGACGATGGCTGACAGCGAACTGGTTGTTATCCGTGAACGAACGGAGTGTCCCGGAGGCTCCGAAACCACCAGGAACTTTTCCGAGGTCTTTGAAAGTCTTCTTCGTCCCTGTGACGAAGATCTGGAAAGCATGTTGGCTGGCGGGATCAAACCAGCTCAGATAACCGCCATCAAGGACCTGCCGGGGCTCCTTGATCGCGCCCACGAAACTGTATCGAACATTCGACGCAGTGACCGGGGCGAAGAACTCCGGCGTATAGAAGTCCGAAAGAAGGATTCCGTTAACCGTGTATCCGAACTTCGCAGCCTCGCTGGGGTCACAAACCTCCACGAGATAGTTCACGCGACCCTGACCGGGTTTTACAGAATTGCTGGCTGAGGTCTTGTTGCCGGAAGGATCAACGAGCATTTCCAGGCACTCGTGCGAGGTGGTCAATGGCCAGTTTGACGATATCTGGACCAGAGCGAACGGGTCTCCGTTCTTCTTGTTCAGATGAATACCCTGAGCGTTGAATGGAATCTGGTCCATCAAGACGACGGGCCAGTATCCGAGTGGGACATCTTCCAGTCGCGCAAAAGCATCAACCGTCGCGTCTATTTGCCAGATGGGCCGCAGGTCGCGGGCTACCTGCTTTTGAATTGCAGCGCTGACCAGATTGAGCTGGCCGAGCGTTACCGACTTGGACTGTGAAACAAGGGCGATTTGGTGAAGCAGCATGATTCGACTCCTTTCACTCGTGAGACAGCCTCGCACCCTTTTGATGAAGGTGCGCTTGAACATGTGTTTGCGAAAGCAGAAGCACTCTACATGCGCGGGAGTTGAATTTCAATTAACGCAGTTCATTCGTAATGGTCCGTTGAAAATTACTCCCCACAACGATGAGATCATCTCCCTGTGCTACCATCGTTGTATTGCATCCAGGGTAATCGACGATGTCGGAAAACAAGCGGACCCCCTCATCAAAACAGCCTTCGAAAATCGTGGCCTATCGGCAGGGAGAAAAAACAGTTTACATGGAGCCGGTGGTAGACCGATGGGCAGTCCGGTTTGTTCCGAAAGCGGAGAGTTCGATCAAGCGTGAACTTGCCGCTTTCGGAGAAGTTGATGAGATTCCCTCGCTGCGCCTGCTGGTGCTGAAGCTCGCCCGCAAGGAGGACGAGACGGCGCTCACGGAAAAGGCGAAGGAGTGGATCCACGCCGGAAAGATCGAATTCTTCCAGCCTGTACTGCGCGACATGAAGAGCCGTCTCCAGCAGATTCCAACCGACGAGATCAGCGTACGTTTCAAACAGCTGCCGACCGGACGCCATCTCCGCACGGTTGAAAAGAAATACGGAGTGAAGGTGCATCGCCAAAATGAATTTGTGCCGAACCAATTCGTCGTCAAGGCGCCGGCGACACCAGACTTAAAGCTTCTTGAAGTTGCCAGCAAACTCGATGCAGAGGATGACGTGGAGTTTGCCGCGCCCAACTTCCTCGCCGAGTTCCAGCGCTAAACATTATTCCCCCACCTATTGAGGACTGCTGCCATGCCGTTCATGTACTCCATCGATCGCAAGAAGATTGAACTCACGCTCTCTGCCAATGATATCGGCATCAACTTCGGGACTGCGGCCGCCGCCGCTCCGCTCGCGGAAGATTTCTTGCGCGCGGCATTCCCCCGGAAGGCGGCAAGTACGCACGCTCAACCCCGGCGCTTCGGCCATGTTCTGATGCTCCATGAGCCCAGTGCCGCGAGAACCGCGTTTGCCATAGTGCGCGATGCCCTGCCGCGGAGATTGACCGCAGCCGTGAAACGGACGGCCCCCGTGTTCACGGAAAATGTTTCGGGCCTGAGACTCGTCGCTACACGGGAAATCACGGTGCGCTTCAAGAGCAAAGTCGAACCTGCCCGCCAGCGCAGCTTGCTCGCAGATTTGGGACTGAGGAAAGCGCGTGGCAACGAATTTCATGGCAAACAATCCGTCGTGGTGCCGGTAGCTGACGTTGACGAAGCCGTGATACTCGAATATGCCAATCGCCTTTCGGAACAGGACGACGTCGTGGAATTTGCAGCGCCGAATTTCATCACGGAATGCCGCAAGGCTGCGGTCACGAACGATCCCCGGCTGAAGGATCAGTGGCACCTCGATAATTCGGGACAATTCCCTGGCGGGGTGGTCGGGGAAGACGTCCGCGCGTTCGGTGCATGGGACATCACTGCAGGTGGCGATCCTTCCATCGTCATCGCGATCATCGATGACGGCGTGGATATCGGACATCCGGATCTGCACGCCAACATCTGGTCGAATCCTGATCGAAAAGCGCGCGACCGGCGTGGGCGGAACTTCGTCGACAACAACTTCGATCCGCGTCCGAGCGTATTCCACCGGCCTTTCGACGATACCGTTAAGAACGATATCCACGGCACGTGCTGCGCGGGTGTCGCTGCTGCGGTGGGCCAGAACAAGCGCGGAGTGGCGGGCATTGCCTATCGCTGCAAGATTCTTCCGGTAAAAATCTTCGGCGGTCCGGCAATCGCTTCCAACGAAAATATCGCAGACGCGATCCGGTACGCAGGCCTGCATGCCGACATTATTTCCTGCAGCTGGGGAACAACGACGCACGCCGATGTGGAGGCCGCCCTCATGGATGTGACGCGTACCGGAAGAGGCGGCAAAGGATCTGTGGTCTTTGTTGCTACGGGAAACGAAAGGAAATCAAGCGTGGACTTCCCCGCCGATCATCCCAACGTCATTGGCGTCGGCGCCTCGACCGATCAGGGAAAGCGAGCGAAGTACAGCAACTTCGGGGAAGGGATTTCTCTTGTGGCGCCCAGCGGAGGCGATGGACGGCCCGGCATCACGACGACGGATGTCTCCGTGCCGAAGATGGGCTACAACCCGAATAGCGCCTATGCGAATGACTTCGATGGCACGTCATCAGCGACACCCCTGGCTGCCGGCGTCGGCGCACTCGTACTGTCCGTGAACCCGGCGCTTAAGTGGAATAAGGTCCGCAGTGTGCTCCAGCAAACAGCGGACAAGATCGATGAGGTAGACGGCGACTATCGCAAGGGATTCAGCCTGAAGTATGGATACGGCCGCGTGAACGCCCTCCGCGCCGTGGAGCGAGCCTCCCGGAAGAAGTAACGCCGCTGAGCCGGTGCGATTCAACGAGGGGGAGGCACATTGGCCGATAAGCTCTTCAGCCCCGAATAAGCGGCTGCGTTTCCAGGGCTGATTTTCAAGGCCTCGGAGAACTGCGCGATCGCTTCGGCCGTCCTTCCCTGTTTCGCCAAGAGGACTCCTAAATTGGTCCGAGCGTCCGCATACCCTGGCATAAGGCGGACGGCTTCCTGGTATTCAGCAATCGCCTCGTCCGTGCGCCCCATATTGCTAAGGATCGTCCCGAGACTGTTGTGCGCAGAGACATGCTTCGGGTTCAGACGAATCGCTTCGGAGAAATCCTTGCCGGCTTCCTCGAGGCGTCCCTGGCTTGCATGGACAAGTCCGATGGCGTTGCGCGCCTCCGGGAATGCAGGATTCAATCTGATCGCTTCAGCAAAATGCTCGGCCGCTTCATCCATCTTTCCTTCATTCGCTAACGCTCGTCCCACACCGTAGTGGGCAATCACGAGTTGGGCTTCTGCCATGACCTGATCCCCGCCGGACAGCCGTATTGCCTCCCGATAGTGCGTTGCGGCCTCATCCCATTGGTCCTGTTTCGCCAGGATCGTTGCGAGGTTGTACTGTGCCTGAGGATAAGACGGATCGAGACGGACCGCCTCCGAGTATTCCTGCTTTGCTTCATCGAGTTTTCCTTCTTGCTCGGCGGCATATGCCAGGCCAAGGTAGGCGTAGGAATCTGCGTTGCCGGTCTCCAGGGTGTGTTCCCATAGTGCCCGGCTGCTGCTCCAATACCCAACCTGTGTTCTGGAAACCGCCATCAGAGCCAGAATAGCCAATACCCCTGCGATCGGCAGAAGCTTTCGTGCGGAAGTCCGTGAGAACGCATCGGCGAGACCGAACGCGACGATGACATATAAGCCAATCGACGGAACATACGTGTAACGGTCGGCCATCGTTTGCCTGCCAACCTGAACCAACCCGATAACGGGAACGAGCGTCCCCAAATACCAGAACCATCCGACCGGAATGTAAGGCCGCTGGCGGCCGGCCCAAATCGCCAACATAGATAACCCGATCACGGCGATCGCCGCCGCGGACCACAAATCGAGTTCCGAGCGTGTCGTTTGGTAAAGAACCGCGAGTCTTGCGGGCCAAAATGTTTTCCACAAATATGCGATATATGTAATGAACGCATTGGCAAAACGGTCAGCCAGCGGAATGGCGCTGAATCTCACGACGGCTCCGCCCTTCTGCTGAGCGATAACAGTCACAGCACTCGAGGCTGCTACCAGCATGAATAGAGCCGTCTTCTCCCGTATCCTCTTCCATGCATTCCCTTGCGATCCAAACACGAATCGTTGAAGCGGCCAATAGTCAAGCAACAGCAGCGCGAATGGCAACGTCACCAACATGGGCTTGGCCATCAGGCTCAGGGCGAAGAGTACTACCACTGCGACAAGTCTGCTCCATCGCGGCTGGCG
>JBGPBY010000001.1:0-59833 GCA_041481485.1 Terriglobia bacterium | reverse complement strand
CGCTGGTCGACGGCCAGGGTAATTTCGGTTCCGTCGATGGCGATCCCCCTGCCGCGATGCGCTACACCGAAGCCCGAATGACGGCATTGTCCGAAGCTCTTCTGGAGGACATCGACAAAGATACCGTCGAATTTGTTCCCAACTACGACGAAGAACGCGAAGAGCCGTCCTATTTGCCCAGCCGAATTCCCAATCTTCTCGTCAATGGTTCCGGCGGAATCGCGGTCGGTATGGCAACCAACATGCCTCCGCACAACCTCTCCGAAGTCTGTGACGGCTTGATTCATCTGATGGACAATCCCGGCGCGACCCTCGCTGAAATCACGGGGATGATCAAAGGTCCGGACTTTCCAACCGCGGGGTTCATTTACGGACGCTCAGGAATCCGGCAGGCCTATGCCACCGGCCGCGGTAGTCTGACCATGCGCGCCCGCGCGATTATTGAGAGACAAGGTAAGGACCGGGAAGTTATCGTTGTTACGGAAATTCCGTATCAGATCAACAAGGCGCGATTGATAGAGAAAATCGCGGAACTCGTAACCGACAAAAAGCTCGAAGGGATTTCCGATATTCGGGACGAAAGCGACCGCGACGGAATGCGCATCGTCATCGAGCTGAAACGCGGAGAGCAATCTCCCGTCATTCTGAACAATCTCTACAAGCTTACGCCGATGCAGACGACATTTGGCGTGATCAACCTCGCCATCGTCAACGGCCAGCCCAAAGTACTCACGCTGATGGAATTGCTCCGCAACTTCATCGAACATCGCGTGGACATTGTGCGGCGCCGTACCCAGTTCGAATTGCGCAAGGCTGAAGCTCGGGCGCACATTCTTGAAGGCCTGCAGAAAGCGCTCGATCATATCGATGCCATCATCACACTGATCCGCGCCGCAAAAACCGGGGCCGAAGCGCGCGAAGGGTTGATCGCCCAATTTGAGTCCACTGAAGTTCAGGCCAAAGCGATTCTCGAAATGCAGCTCCAGCGCCTGACTGGCCTTGAGCGGCAAAAAATTATCGACGAGTTGAATGAGCTTCGCGAACGCATTGCTGAATTGAAAGACATCCTGGCAAACGAATCCAAACTCCGACTGGTCGTAATCGAAGAATTCCGCGAAGTGAAGGAGAAGTTTGGCGACGAACGCCGCACCGGAATCATGGATGAAGAGGCAGACATCCGCCTCGAAGACCTGATAGCGGAGGAGGACGTTGTGATTACCGTCACTCACACCGGCTATCTGAAACGAACGCCTCAGACTGTCTATCGAAATCAGGGTCGCGGCGGAAAGGGCCGCATTGGGATGAAGACACGTGACGAAGATGTAGTCACTAATGTCTTTGTCGCCAATACCCACAGCTACATGCTCATCTTTACGGACCGTGGCCGGCTCTATTGGCTGAAGGTCTATGAGATTCCGGATGTTGGCACCGCAGGTAAAGGAAAAGCCATCGTGAATCTCGCCAACCTGCTTCCCGGTGAGGGAGTTCGCGCGCTTCTTTCCGTGAAGGAATTTGACCCTTCGGTGTTTGTCATGATGGCCACACGCCAGGGTCAGGTAAAGAAAACCTCCCTCGAGAATTTCAATAACCCGACGAGCAGAGGAATCATTGCCATGGGCGTGCCGGAAGATGACGAACTCATTGCCGCGCAGCTTGTTTCCTCAAAGGAAACCGTCTTCATCGGAACTCACGATGGTCTGTGCATTCGATTTGAACACGCGGATGTGCGCGAAATGGGGAGGCAGGCCTATGGTGTCATCGGAATCCGGCTGGAAGAAGGCGATTACGTGGTGTCGATGATCGTTTCCAGAAGTGAGGACGAACTCGTCCTTTCGGTGACCGAACGCGGATTTGGCAAGCGCACCAACGTGGACGAGTATCGGGTGCAGGGCCGCGGTGGAAAGGGCATCATCAACGTCAAGACGATGGAGAAGAACGGCAAGGTCGTCGCGATTATGCCGGTTCAGGAAGATTCCGATGTGTTGGTCATGACTGCCAATGGCAAATTGATCCGCGTGCGCTCCACGGATATTCGCGCGGTTGGACGCGCCAGCCAGGGAGTGCGACTGATCAATCTGGACGACGATGACAAAGTTACCGCCGCCACAACACTGGTTGAAAACGAAGCCGAGGAAACGCCTCCCCTGGTCAATTGACCGAGTTCGTGGTTCTTCCGGAAGTAGTGTAGAAAGTCGAATACATAGTCACTGCTGATTACTGACTTGCCACATTCGGCCGAGCGGCAACGCCGCTCGGCACACCAGCGGAGCCAGCGCCATTGTAAGGATTGTGGAAGTCAGCGCGAGTTCATAGGTCTCCTTCGACAGGAATCCGCCGTTGAGCCCCGTCCGCGCGAGTACGAATGAAAACTCGCCAATCTGCGATAGTCCCAACCCCACAATCCACGGTGCGAGTTTGGTGTAGCCGAACAAGCGTGTTGATCCTCCGATAATAATAGCCTTCCCGATAAAAATCGCGGCTACAGTGATAAGAATCTGGAAGGGATGGCCCAGCACAAAGGCAGGATCGAAGAGCATGCCTACGGTCACAAAGAACAGCAATCCAAACAGATCTCGTATTGGAACGACATCCGTCAGAGCCTGATGGCTGAATTCCGTCTCGCTAATCACGATTCCGGCAATGAATGCGCCAAGGGCAAATGACAGTCCTGCGGCATGCGCTGCGTACCCCACGCCCACGGCGATGGTCACCGTTGCAACCAGGAATAACTCTCTGGCTCCCAATGCCAGCGCAAACTTTAGCGCGAGCGGAAGCAGCCGGGTGCCAACAAAGAAGACTGAGACCAGCATCAGTGCGACGATGGCAAACGATCGCGCGACGCGTAGCAGGATATCGTCGGGATTGCCCAGTTGAGGAAGGATGATCAGCATTGGAATAACCGCGAGATCCTGGACGATGAGCAGGCCAATCATAACGCGGCTGGCAAGAGTCGATGTGCGGCCCTCCTCGGCCAGGATTTTCACAACGACCATTGTGCTCGACACGGAAATCATTGCGCCAAACCAAAGTGATTCTGAAATACTCAGGCGTAAACCGTATAAAACAGCCAAGGCCCCAAGCGTAACCACGAGGACAATTTGAATCGGACCGCCAATCAATGCAACGGTGCGCACCGGCTTCAAATCGCGAAAAGACACCTCCAATCCCAGAGAGAACAGCAGGAGAGCGACGCCAATTTCCGCAAGGAGCTCAATGTCGTGGACTTGAACAACGGTCGGGCCCGCGGTATGAGGGCCGACGAAAATGCCGCCAATCACATACCCCACCAGCATTGGAAGTCTCAGCAGCCGGGCGAGGATGCCACCAATCAAACCCGCCACGAGCACCAGTATGAAATCAGCCGCAATTCCCAATGAGTTTGCTACTTTCTGGCCGATAACAAATCCCACCCAACCGAAGGAATGGAGAGAAAAAGCTTCTTCTTAAGCCCAGTGTAGGGCTGATTCCCGCCAATGAGATTGCCGAGGATTTGCCGTATGGTTCGGCTTCGTCGGGCCAGCTGAACGGTGCGCTTTCGAAAATCTCCACCGAGAAAGTGGCCCCGATAGAATCGCCGGTACATTCTGGCGGCCAATGCCAGTTCTTTTCCGACATCGGAAGATATGGCTTTCGAGTAGGCGCCGGGTTGTTCAATTGTTTCTGCCAGAATTTGCGCGGAGCGAAACGCGAAATAAATGCCTTCGCCGGTGATCGGATCGACCAGCCCCGCCGCATCGCCAATCAGGGCCCAGCGATCACCGGAAATGGTGTTTCGCTTCCACGATTTAGGACTGAGGCAGGGAACCGGCGCACTGTAAAACTCGGCCTGGTCCATCACGAGAGTGCCAAGATCCGCTTCGATGAAATTTGAAAGCAGGGATTTTGCTCTTGTATTCCAGGCCGGTTCGCTCCGCGTGATCAATCCGTAGGAGAGGTGAGTCGGGCGGGGAAAAGACCAGATGTAGCCCTCCAGTGCCGGGACAAAAAAAATCTTCATTTGCGCCGGAAAGGTACCCGGAATAAAATAGCCCATCGTCACGCAGAGTTCCTCTGCAGTGAGCGGAGTTCCCAGGATCCTCCGGACCATGCTGGTTGCGCCGTCAGCGCCGACCAGAAAGTCCCCCACGGTTTCCGACTGCCTTCCAGTAAGCCGCCAGCGTGAGCCTTCCTGCCGAATGCCGGTAACTCTGTCTTTGATCAGCTGAACACCCGCTTGGATGGCCTGGTCCAGAAGGTGTTTTCCGAGTTCCTGGCGCGAAACGACGGCAAGCGGTGTCTGCGGAGTAAGGCTGACGTGCTCCCGGTCCCCAAAGAAAACTGTTACTTCCTGGATGTCCACTCGGGGAAGATTAGTCGTAAAGATACCGAATCGATCAAGGGCTTTGGTTGTTACGCCGCCTCCACAGGGCTTTTCCCAGGGGGCCAGAGCGTCAATGAGGGTAACGGAATGACCACGATTTGCAAGCTGGATGGCCGCCCAGCAGCCGGCCGGACCGGCGCCGGTGATGGCTACTTGCATGCAACCCCCGTCGCGTCCGGACGTCTATAGAAATACGAGGTGATCAATGATACGTCATCTTCAGAGTTCCATTCCTGACGACCACCCTGTGCGGGCGGTTTTTCACCAATTGACCGAACGTGGAATGGGAGAACTCCGGCTCCGCGACAAAGATACCATTGATTACGTCACCAATCTTCTGATCGATTTTATTCATCCGGAAAATCTATACCGAATTCAGGACGAATCCGGCCACAAGTTACGCTATGTCGGCGAGATCCTCGCTCAGGCCGATCGCGAAATGTCGGCCGAAATGCGCCGGGAATGTTATCGCCACCTCGGGGACCTCGCCTTGTTCAATCTTGGACTGTTTCCCGAGAGTTTGACCTACGGTCACCAAACTGTGAGCCTTTCGTTTTATGCCGCCCAGGGCCGTCGATCCTACAACATGGTTTCAGAAATGGAACGTGAGGACTCCGTGGAGGTATATCGAAAACTTTCCGAGCAGTTCCCGCAATGTGTGGCGGGGTTGAATTGGGTCAAGCTCTACATCAACGACCCGTTCTATCAGTACGTATTCCGGGAGTTTCAAGTGATTTGAGCTCGTCACCGGCATGCTAAAATGCCGTGTGACCAAAACGAAAATATCGATAGTCCGGTATCTGAACGCCGCTCCCCTCGCCTGGGGGATTCTTGAAGGACAACAAGCGGCCGATTTTGAGACTGTATTGAGCACTCCCGCAGAGTGCGCGGACCAACTGTCAGCCGGGACCGTAGACATCGGCTTGATTCCTTCCATCGAATTCCAGCGAATCAAAGGTTCAAAAATTGTCGCGGGTCCGGTTATCGCGTGCCGTCATCGTGTGCGCAGCGTGCTGCTGATCAGCAACAAACCCTTGTGGGAAATCAAAACCGTTGCAAGTGACAGCAGTTCCCGAACTTCAGTGGTCCTGGCGCGCATCCTTCTGGACGAATTCAATCATGTCCGGCCTGAGTTTCGAACTACGGAACCGAATCTGGAAACCATGCTCGCCAAGGCGGATGCCGCAGTCATCATTGGCGATCCGGCGCTGAAGTTCATGGAAGCAAACGAGCAGCCGAATGCGGAAAAGCAAAAGGCTCTTTTGAAACTCAGTCCGGAACCTCTATTTGTATTCGATATGGTTGAACGATGGAAAGTGCTTACGGGGTTGCCGTTCGTTTTCGCATTTTGGGCAAGCCGTCCCGGTTTTCAGAACGGGAACACCACACATCTGCTGAAGGCATCCCGTGATTTCGGGGTCGCAAACACAACGACCATTGCGGAACGTTACTCGCAGACTCTTTCGATCCGGAAGGAATATTTGCAGGAATATTTGGATCGGACCGTTTCTTACTTCATGGATTCGGAGTGTGCCGCAGGTCTGCAGCTTTTTTATGAAAAGGCTGCCCATATCGGCGCAATTCCATCTCCAAGAACGCTGGAATTTCTATGAGCGATATCACAAAGATTCTTCAATCTGCCGTAGACGGTGTCCGCATCACAGCGGAAAACGCCGCGTTGATTTATGAGAAGGCAGATCTCGTCGATCTGGCCGATGCGGCCGATCAGGTCCGGCAGAGGCGCCATCCGGGCAATGTCATCAGCTATATCATCGATCGGAATATCAACTACACGAACGTGTGTAAGGAATTTTGCACGTTTTGCGCCTTTTATCGCATCAAAGGCGACAACGAAGCATATGTCCTTCCCGACCATGTGATTTACCGGAAAATTGAAGAGACGCTTGCATTAGGCGGAACCGGAATTCTCATGCAGGGCGGCGTTCACCCGGATTTGAAAATCGACTACTACGAAAGACTGCTATCGGGTATCAAAGAAAAATTCCAGATCCACTGCCATTGTTTTTCACCGTCAGAGATTCTCAATATTGCCAAAGTATCCCGGCTTACCGTCCCTCAAACTCTTCAACGCCTGAAGGCGGCCGGACTGGATTCCATGCCGGGCGGCGGCGGCGAGATTCTTGACGACGAAATTCGCAGTGATATCAGTCCTCTCAAGTGCAACAGTGCCGACTGGCTCATGGTCCATCGCGAAGCGCATCATTTAAATCTGAAGACCACTGCAACCATGATGATCGGTGTCGGCGAAGCCCTGCGACATCGAATCAACCATCTGGAGAAAGTCCGCATGCTCCAGGATGAAACTGGCGGGTTTACCGCGTTTATTCCGTGGACATTCCAGGATGAACATACCGAGCTCGGGAAGCGGAAAATCCCCCGAGTAACGGCCGCAGAATATCTCCGGTTACTCGCCCTGTGCCGGCTGTATCTCGACAATGTCGACAATATTCAGGTTTCATGGCTTACCGTCGGTCTGAAAATCGGCCAGGTTGGACTTCGATTCGGAGTCAACGACATGGGAAGCATCATGATCGAAGAAAATGTGATCAGCGCCGCGGGAGCCCGCAACCGCGCCAATGATGGCGAACTCCGGCGAATTATCCAGGATGCCGGCTTCACACCCCGTCAGCGAACCAGCCTTTATGAACGATATGTAAATTAGTGTTGTCCGCGCTGGAGCAGGGCGCTTAACGCGCCAGCGCCAAAAAGCATGCTGTTATAAGCGGTATGCACGATGAAGGACGGCACTATCGAGTTGGAGCGCTGGCGGATAATCGACAACACATACCCCACGATAAAAATCAAGACGATCCCCGCCCAGCTTCCCGCCAACTGCGGTGCATGAACGAGAGCAAAAAGGAGAGCAGTCCCGGGAATCGCCAGACGTTTTCCTCCAAGAGCCGAAAAAACTCCAAAAAGAAACCCGCGAAACATAATTTCTTCGGTGATGGGCGCAAAGAAGATTCCGAACACGATGAGCAGGTAAAGTGATCCCGGGGTCTCAACGAGTTTTTCAATGGGTGTGGCTTTGTCCGGTGGAAAGCGTGCAGTTACCAGAAGTGCAATCACTGCCAGCGTGATGCCAAGAAATATCAGTCTGACGACGCCGTGTGTTCGCGAAGGAAACCAGTGCAGACTTTCCCGAACCGGGCGTTGATGAACGACTCGGATCAAAAAGACAATAAATCCGACCCACGTCAGAGTAAGTACTCCCTGAATCAGGAACTGCACCACCCCTGAAATATGCTCTACCGACAGGCCGCGAATGAAAATGCCCAGGATGCTGACAATTACCCCGGGCAATACCAGCAGCGTGAGAACAAAAAATGTCCCAAACACAACCAGGTCGGAGAACGTCCATTCCGGACGGACGGACGCCGGCTCCGGAATGATGTCCATGCGTTACAACGAGCCCTTCAACGCCGCCGCAATCAGCGGAATCATGATTTCATGATGCCCCGTCAAAGCGACTGACTGACCGCTATGTTGGGTTGGCCGTTTGAGAACATTTTGTGCCGGTCGATAGTGCTGAATAAAGTCGAGATTTGCGGTTGTGAATTCCTCCAGCGTATTTCCGAGATTCCGGACAACGGAAATGGCTTTCAGAAACACTTCAGGCAGCAGTACGGCCGAGCCGACATTCAGATAGACGCCGCCGCCGTTGAGTTCCCGCACTACCGTGCAAAAGAGACGGAAATCATGCTGGCTGGCTTCGCCTGTCGCCTTGCCCGAAGCTTCCGGGTGAGCGTGAATAATGTCAGTGCCCAGTGCCACGTGAACGGTTACAGGAATGCGATTGTTGTATGCGCGCGCAAGAATACTGATTTCCTGATACGGAAACTTTGTTCCGGAGACGCCGTTTACAATCAGATTTCCAAGCGCTTCTCCCATGCCAATGCCTTTTCCCGCGGCGTTGTTGATTGCGGCATTCATTAAGGCTCCAGTTTCGTGCGCCATGCCGAATTTTCCCGATCCCAGGCCAGCGGAAACTTCTTCCGAAGTCGATCCGGCAAGCGCCACCTCAAAATCATGAATTGCTGCTGAACCGTTCAGTGCGATAGCGGTAACGAAGCCGTTGTCGATCAGATCGTTAATCACGGGACCGAGGCCAACCTTGATAACATGTCCGCCCATTCCCCAGACAATGGGCCGTCCGGTTGCTCGCGCATAGAGTATTGCCCGAATTAGTATGCGCAGATCTTCGGCTGCAAGGATTTTGGGAAGTTTTGCAATGAAAGCTGGAATGGAATCTGAACCGTCAAGCGGCTTGCCGAACATTCCGGAATGCACTTTGCTCTGGCGGTCGGCCAGAGGGTAAGTGGAGACGCCAGATAAATCGATGGGTCGAATAGGGTAACGGGATTCCACAATTATTGGTTCGTCCAGGCTTCGGGAAATAGCTCGCGATCCACGATCTCACACAAGATGTGCGCCAGGGTGAGATGAGTCTCCTGAATTCTCGGTGTCACCTTGCTTGGGACGCAAAAAAGAATCTCCGCTTGTCCTGTCATCTTGCCGCCTCCCGCACCCGTGAAGCCTATGGTGCGTAAGCCCGTTTTTCGCGCGGTATCCAGCGCATGGAGGACATTGGCAGAATTTCCGCTTGTTGAAATTCCAATGGCGACATCCCCGGAAATACCAAGCGCTTCAATCTGGCGAGAGAACACGAATTCATACCCATAGTCATTTGCAAGGGCAGTCATTGCAGATATATCTGCCGCGAGTGATATTGCCGGGAGGGCCCGCCGATTCGGGACAAAGCGGCCAACAAACTCGGAGGCAATGTGCTGGGCATCGGCGGCGCTGCCTCCATTTCCGAATATCAGCACTTTGCGTCCACTGCGGAATGCCGTGGCAATGACGCCGGCCGCTTCCGCGATCCTTTCAGCGTTTTGCTCAAAGAATGCGGATTTCACGAGCGCACTTTCCGACGCAAGGGTTGCAATCAAACCAATGTGGCTTTTCATTTCAAAACTTGCGCCAGAGCCTGCCCCGTGTAAGATTTCAATACGTCTGCGACCTGTTCCGGTGTACCTGCCGCCATCACGGTCCCTCCCTGAGCTCCGCCCCCAGGGCCCAGATCGATCACCCAGTCGGCAGTTTTAATTACATCCAGATGATGTTCAATAATAATCACCGTGTTGCCGAGGTCTGTCAATCGGTTGAGAACGTGCAGCAGTTTTTGCACGTCGTCAAAGTGAAGGCCCGTAGTCGGTTCGTCGAGGATGTAGAGAGTCTTTCCGGTAGCCCGTTTGCTCAGTTCCTTCGCAAGTTTGATTCGCTGGGCTTCACCGCCGGAAAGAGTGGTCGACGATTGACCCAGCCCGATGTAGCCGAGGCCGACATCTACCAATGTCTGCAGCTTTGCCTGAACCTGCGGAATGTTTTCAAGTATTGGCAATGCATCCGCGACGGTGGAATTCAGCAGGGCACTGATCGAATGGCCTTTATATTCGATCGACAGTGTTTCACTGTTGTACCGCCGGCCGCGGCAAACTTCGCAGGTGACATAGACGTTTGGCAGAAAACTCATTTCAATTTTCCGCAGTCCATCGCCCTGGCACGCTTCACAGCGGCCGCCCTTCACGTTGAAACTGAATCGGCCAGCTTTGTAACCTCGTGCCCGGGATTCCGGGAGCATTGCGTATAGTTCGCGAATCGGCGTGAAAACTCCCGTGTAGGTCGCCGGATTCGATCGTGGCGTGCGGCCAATCGGAGATTGATCGATTTCGATGACTTTGTCGATCAGATCCAATCCGTCAATTCCCTTGTGTGCACCCGGATCGTCAATCGACCGGTAGATTTTTCGGGCGAGGGCCTTATAGAGAATCTCGTTAACGAGTGTGGATTTCCCCGAACCTGAAACTCCCGTAACCACCGTCATCAATCCAATTGGAAACGAGACGTCAATATTCTGCAGGTTGTGTTCTGTAGCGCCACGGATTGTTACCGCCTTGTGATTCATCGAACGGCGTTTGGCCGGAATGGGAATCTTCATCCGGTGCGAGAGATAGTGTCCGGTCAGACTTTCGGAATTCTCAGAAATCATTGCCGGGCTTCCCGATGCCACCAGCCGGCCCCCCTGAGTTCCCGCGCCGGGGCCGAGATCGATAACATAATCGGCTCGGCGTATCGTTTCTTCATCGTGTTCGACGACAATGACGGTATTTCCAAGATCGCGGAGTTCCTCCAGCGTGGCCAGCAAACGCGCATTGTCTTTGTGATGAAGTCCAATAGACGGTTCGTCCAACACGTAGAGAACGCCCCGTAAGCGCGAGCCAATTTGCGTGGCGAGCCGGATACGCTGGCTCTCGCCTCCGGACAACGTATTTGCGGAACGTTCGAGGCTGAGATAACTCAAGCCAACGTTGTCCAGAAATTCCAGCCGATCGCGAATTTCCTGGATGATTCTTCCGGCGATAAGATTCTCCCGGGCTCCCAGTTCCAGGCCATTGAAAAACGTCAGGGCTTCCGTAATCGGCCATCGGGCCACTTCCGCAATCGTTCGATTTGCCACCCGAATGGCGAGGCTCTCCGGTTTCAGGCGCGAGCCGCCGCAGGATCCGCATGGCCGCGTCACCATGAATGCGGCAAGATCTTCGGCGATCGGGCTATCGGGATCATTTCTGGATGCGAGAAAATCCATAATTCCTTCGACCCGTTTTCCTTTCTCTCGCACGCCGTATAGCAATGCATGTTGAATCTTTGCAGGATATTGTTCGAACGCCATTCCTGGTTCGGCGTCGAGGGCGGATGTGATCTTCCGGATATGTGCTTCCAATTCATCGTCCAGCCAGGTATTGGTAACTGCGAGTCCACCCTGCAGCAATGGTTTCGCACGATCGATCACAATGCGGGATGGATCGAAATCAAATTTGACTCCTAACCCACTGCACGTCGGGCAGGCGCCATAGACGCTGTTAAAGGAAAAGACACGCGGTTCAATGGATGGAATACTGATTCCGCAGTCCACACAGGCCATTCGTTCGGAATACAGCCGTTCCTCTCCATCGACGACAGCGATGAGCACTACCCCCTGAGCCAGCTTTGTTGCCTGTTCCACTGAAGCTTCAAGACGCCGGTCGATATCCTTCTTGATGAGCAATCGGTCGACAACCACTTCAATCGTGTGATTTCGCTTCTTATCGAGATTGATCGGTTCATCCAGATTGTGCAGGACGCCATCAATTCTGGCGCGAACATAGCCGCTTTTTGCCAGGTCCTGAAGTTGCTTTTTAAATTCTCCCTTCCGGCCACGAACGATAGGAGCAAGCACCATCACGCGTTCACTTTCGGGCAGCGACTTTACGTGACGAACTATCTGATCCGGGGTTTGTTTTGAAATCGCCTTACCGCATTCCGGGCAGTGAGGGACACCGACTGACGAGAACAACAAACGCAGATAATCGTAAATTTCAGTGACCGTACCGACTGTCGATCGCGGGCTGCGGGATGCGGTTTTCTGTTCAATGGAGATTGCCGGCGACAAGCCCTCTATGGAGTCCACGTCCGGAGGCTCCAGGCGATCCAGAAACTGTCTGGCGTAAGCAGACAGCGATTCGACGTAGCGGCGCTGGCCTTCGGCATAAATCGTATCGAAGGCAAGACTGGACTTGCCGGACCCGCTCAAACCGGTAATGACCGTCAGCTTGTTGCGCGGAATCTCAACGTTGACATCTTTCAGGTTGTGCTGACGCGCGCCCCGAACAGTTATGAATTGGATGCCATGTGACATGGAACTCTACATTATAACCAGAGACGAGGGGTTTCAGACTATCGCACGCGGATTGATGAGAGTTAGACTGATTCGGCGGGATATTGCCTGTTTTGCACTCACTGTGAATTTGTGGACTTCACTTTTTTGAAAGGCGGATCCTCTCATGAAAAAACCAACTTCGAACGCAGCGAAAGTTCGTGAACTTGAGCCTGCCGATAAGCACACCATCGATGTCAGCAAATTTAAGTCGGAATTATCTGCAAATGACATCAACAAGCTGGTCGGGGCATCAGTAAATAGGTTCGTTTTTCCGTTCCTGCCCATTGAAACCCTGACTTGCACGAAAACCAAGGGCCTCGGCCGAACAAACCTGACCCTGATTGCGCCGACGATCGTTCAAGTCGACACTCCTTCTCCGTTTGCCAGTTTCGACAAGCGGAACCAAACGCGAAAACCTGCCGTTCAAATGCATTTCCAGGCGAGCGGATATGGAATCACTTCCTTTGGTACGTACATTATGGAATTTGCCGTACAGGTGTTCGGCCAGTCTACTTTCAACTTGGTTGGAAACGCGGGCCCTGGAACGGTCGTCAATGCAGGAGTAAAGGTTCTAAACGGACAGGTTCGCGTGGCTCTCATTTTTCAGAATGTTCCACCGGCGCAGGAAACCTTCGGGTTTTTGGAGGAATCCAGTGGCGTCGCCTGGAACTGGTTCTCGACTCAGGTTCGCTTCCCGGACATCGTCATCGCTATTTAGTTCCGGCCATCGACCCAATGTTGTCTGATGGCCGAGTCCGGCACCTCGGAGATTCACTCCGCGGACTCGGCCTCAAATGCGCTCCAAAATTGGAGTCAAATTTCCAGTTTTGCTGTGCTGTCGCCGAAGGAATCCTGAGGGATTCCGAGTTTGTCCAGCAGACTTAAAAGCAGGTTGGACATGGGTGTATGCGCGGGCGTCACGATGTGCCGATTGCCTCGAAGCTGTCCGGAAGCGCCTCCGAGCAACAGGATGGGAAGCGGGTCATGATTATGCTCATTTCCATTGCTCATGCTGCTGCCATATAGAATCAATGAATGATCCAGCAGGTTTCCATCCCCGTCGGGCAGTGCCGCGAGTTTTTGAGCAAAGTACGCCAACATCTGCACATGGTATTTATTGATCAGCGCAAAACTATCCATGTTCGCTTTGACGTTGGCATGATGTGAGGCTCCGTGAAAAGCGCTGCGATTGCCGCTCGCGGGGAAACTTGAGGGACTCAAGTCCTTTGCAAACATGACTGAGGAAACTCGGGTCATTTCGCTTTGGTATGCCAGGGCGAGAAGGTCGAACATCAGTTTCAAATGTTCTTCAAAGGTCTCTGGAGTACCTACAGGTGCATCTGGAATGTTTTGTGTGGAACCCTTGTTTTCACGATCCACCACTGTTTTGATACGACGCTCAATCTCTCGAATATCCTCCAGATATCCGTCAAGACGCAGACGATCGCCGGCCGGCAGTCCCTTTTGAAGGCCGGCAGTTTGCTGGCGAATTGAATCGAGAATACTCTGATCCTGTTGCTTGCGAGTGAGACGCTGTGTGGTCGTGCCGCCATCTCCGAAGAGCTTTTCGAAAACAACTTGTGGGCTGTTTTCCATTGGCAAGGGGGCCGTCGGCGTTCGCCAGGAAATCGTGTTGAAGTAAGCGCATCCGTAACTGGCTCCGCAGTTCAGGTTGGCGTCTTCGATACCAAGCTCCATTGAAGGGAGCGGCGTGGATTGGCCGATATGCGCCGCTGCAATTTGATCCACACTGGTACCGACCTTTACGCTCCCTCTCTGGGGAGCACATCCGGTCAGGTAAATTGCTGCAGAACGCGCATGCTCGCTTCCGGCGTCAGTGCCCTTCCCACTCTGGTGAAACAAATTGGTCACGACGTTCAGATGATTGCGATACTTCTCCAGCGGGCTCAAGCTTTCAGTAATCTCGAAGTTGGTCCCTTCAGTCGCAGGAGTCCATTTGTACATGGTCGCTCCATGCGGGACATAGATGCAGGTAAAGCGCGTTTTTCCTGCCGCAGCCGACTTGGCCAGCGGCGTCTGGGCCGGGACCATGGATTCAAGGAATGGCAGTGCGACGGCCACACCAGTACCGCGCAAAAAAGTCCGTCTGGAAATGTGCTTTCTCGTGATAAACATGGATTTGCGTTCCAATATACTTTGAATTCGTGATTTCCACCAGATTTTGCCTGACCCAGTGACGAACGGCCGGTCGCGTTTTCAGCCGCGGCAGCGGCGACAAGTCCCTTAGCCACCGGCGTCATCCGGTGGAAATTCAAGTTCAAAAATCAAATGAGCCGCATAGCGGCGACAGATCAAGAGAATTACTGGATCTGTCGTGCCTTACGGCACTTTGTTCTTCGTGGATTGATATTCCACGGGCTGACGCCGGTGGCTAAGGGACCTGCCGCCGCTAACGCGGCTGAAAACGCGACCGCCCATGCGGTCCGCTGTCAACTAGGGTTCCAATTCCTTCCAACGATCCGCCAGTTCTCCGTAGTGTTCTTCCAGCTTCTCATGTATTTCCGTGTGCCGGCGCTGCGAAAGTTGCCAGTCCATGCCGGGCGGCGGACTTTCAAATTCCTGTTCGAGCGTTTTCAGTTCGCTCTCCAGCTGGGCAATTGCTTTTTCTATTCTTGCGGCGTCATTTTTGAGCTTGTCGAGGCGATTCTTGCTCAGCCCGGTGTTTCGTTCAGCTGCCGTCCTGACTGCAAGTGAATCCTGAGAACTCCTCGGGCGCTCAGCCAACCATTCCTCGAACGCGGACAGCTGGTCGAATGTGTATCCCCGCCGGCCTTCGATATACAGCAGGTGCGACGCGATTTTTTGGGTCAAATAGCGATCGTGCGTCACGAATAGAATGGTTCCGGGAAAATCTACCAATGCCGCTTCGAGCGCTTCGCGTGACGCGATATCGAGATGATTCGTTGGTTCGTCCAGGGCAAGCAGCGGAGGACTCTGATAGATGATCTTTGCCAGAGCCAATCTCGACTTTTCGCCTCCGCTCAGGTCTGAAACCGATTTGAAAACATCATCGCCGCTGAACAAGAACATGGCGAGCCAGCTCCGCAGTTCTTCGTCGGTAGGTGCGATGTCGAGGCTGCGCATTTCCTCCATGACTGTGGCACTGGGACTCAGACCAGACAGCTGCTGATCGTAATAACCGGCCTCGAGGCCGTCGCTGCTTTCCATGAGTCCCGAAATTGGAGGAATTTCACCCGTGAGGGTTCGCAACAACGTTGTCTTTCCTGAACCGTTGGCGCCGAGAATTGCCCAACGTTCGCCGCGCTCCACTCGAAATTGGAGGTTTTCGAGCAGAGGTTTGTCGTATCCAATTGCGAGATCTTCCGTTCGAAGCACATGCCGGCTGCCGCGTTCTATGGTCTTGAATCGGAATTTCACGCGGTCTGAATCGGTCGCCGGCTTTTCGATCCGCTGCACACGAGCGAGAAGTTTTCGTCTGGATTGAGCCTGCTTGGTTTTTTGTCCCGCAAGGTTTCGTCGAATATAGTCTTCCTGGTCGGCGATCCATTGTTGCTGAAGCGCCCATTCCTTCTGCTGGCGGGCCATACGCTGTTCGCGCTCGCGCGCATATGCAGAGTAGTTTCCCGGATAGTCGCTGACTCGTGTCCGGTCAATTTCCAAAATCCGCCGGACAACACGGTCCAGAAAGATTCGGTCGTGCGACACAACCACAACGGTCTTCGGTGTATCGTTGAGAAATTTTTCAAGCCATTCGATCGATCGGATATCGAGGTGATTGGTCGGTTCGTCCAGCAGCAGAAGTTCTGCCTCCGAAAGCAGGAGTTTCGCCAATGCGAGACGGTTTTTCTCGCCGCCGGAAAGAGAGCGGGTATCCTGATTCAGCTTATCGCGAGTGAACCCGACGCCGAGAAGTGCAGTCTCAGTCAGTGAACGAAAGCGGTATCCGCCCTGATGTTCGAATTCATGCTGCAGTGTGGCATAGCGGTCGAGAAATTCTGGATGAGAGTGATTGGCCATCTCATGTTCCAGATGCTGCAGTTCCTGTTCGACCTTTGTCAGCGCTTCAAACGATCGAAGGGCTTCTTCCAACACCGTTGTGGCGTCGTGAAAATCGGGAATCTGTTCGAGGGTGCCTGTCCTGAGGCCATTTCTGCGATGTACAACTCCGCCATCCGGCTCAAGCTGCTTCCCTAGAATTCTAAGAAGGGTCGTTTTTCCCGATCCATTGGATCCGATGAGACCTATCTTTTCGCCGGGATTAATCTGGAAGGTCGCGTTCTGAATGATGGACTGGGCGCCATACGATTTGTAAACGCCGCTGAACTGAACAAGCACCCGCGAACTTAAGCTGGTTTTCGTGCCGCCTGAGGATCTTTGAGAATCTCAATCGCCTTCTTCAGCTGGCGATCCTCGTCCGATGCAGGAGTGTTTTTCTTCGGAGCGACCGGAATCTCGATTTCCTGATCGGAACTTAAATTGAGCTTCTCTTCTTCCTGTGCTTCGACGGCAACCTGCGGGTCAATTCCGGTTTCTTCAATGACCTTGCCGGAAGGTGTGTAGTAGCGAGCAACCGCAATCAGCAATGCGGATCCGTCGTCCATTGGAATCAGCTTTTGCACGGAACCATTGCCGAAGGTCGTTTTGCCAACGACCTGACCGCGTTTGCTGTCCCGAATGGCTCCTGCGATCAGTTCTGCCGGACCCGAAGTCCATTCGTTCACAAGAACAGCCAGGGGCGCCTTCGTTAAAGCGGCCTGGGGATCGACCGTCAAAGTGCGTTTTTCAGATTTTTGACCCTGTGCGTAGCCTATCGTACCGGAGTCCAGAAAGAGATTTGCAAGCGCAATTCCCTCGGCTTCATCTCCGCCTGCACTGGCTCTGAGATCCAGAATAATGCTCGTTGCGCCACTCTTTAAAAGATTGTCGATATCCTTCCGAGCCTCAGCTGCCTTACCTTGGGTCAGAATCGGCACATGAACGTAAGCGATATTGTTTTCAAGCATCTTACCGTTCACCGGCGGCGCATTCACAATTCCGCGTGTGATCATCACGGATTCCGGTTTGGCGGTGTTGCGGCGAATTACGGTAAGTGTTGCTGGTTTATCGGGCGGATTTGCCAGAAAACCATCGACTTGAACAAGATTCATTTCGCGGGTCGGGAGACCATCGATGGCCTCAATCATGTCCCCTGCCATCAGTCCCGCTTTTTGCCCAGGGCCGTCGGGCAGGACGGAAAGTATGACCGGATATCCGAGACGGGTCCTGCCAAGAATCACGCCAATTCCCGGAGTCTTCAGGGGATCGAAGCTTTTGTAGAAGGCAACGTCCTTGGCGCTCAGATAACCACCTTCGGGATCGACAGTTTCGATGAGACCGCGGATTGCGCCGGTTATGGCATTCGGAGTGGATGGCGCGTCAACGTAATCGTCCTGAACCTTATGAAGAACTTCGTTAAATAATGATAGCTGACGATACATGCCATCCTGCGCGCTCACCTGATGCAGGAGCTTTCCGCCAACGATGGCATAAGTTACTAATATGGAAGAAAGGAGCAGTATTGCGTACTTGCCCTTAGGGTTCAAATTGACCTCCAAAGTCGGTGTCCTGATTATAGCGCGCCGGAACCGGCGTTGTATCATGGAAAAACATGCGAGTGATGGGATTAGACGTTGGCGATAAGACAATAGGGATTGCCATCAGTGATTCTCTGCTTCTTACCGCCCAGGGTAAGGCGACTCTTCACCGATCCGACAACACCGCTGCCATACGATACCTCCGCACTTTGGTTGAAGAATATGATGTCCACCGGATTATCATCGGGAATCCCCTGCACATGGACGGTAAGCCCAGCCGTCAGGGCGCCAAAGTCATGAAATTTGGTCAACAACTGGAAAAGGAGCTCCGTTTACCCGTTGTCTACTGGGATGAGCGGCTGACGAGCGTTGCCGCTGAGGAACACCTTGAGGAAATGGGTCTTAACTGGCGCGAACGCCGGAAACATGTCGACAAGATCGCGGCGATGTTCATATTGCAGAGCTATCTGAACAGTCTGGCGTCGCCGGGGGTTGAGAACCAACCGCAGCAATGAGACTTCTTCGGGCGCTGGCCATTTTGTTCTTTCTGCTGATGGGAGCCGGTTTAGGGTTGTATCTGTACCTCCACAATCAGTTGCAGACTCCTCATTCCACCGGTACCAATCCTGTCATCATTGAAATTCCAAAGGGATCGCACACCCGGGAAGTTGTTCATCTCCTGCACGAAAAGAACATTATTGGCAGTGAAAATGTCATGCTGGCGCTGTTGGTATTGACTGGAAATCGCGGCAGGCTTCAGGCGGGTGAATACATGTTCGACCATCCGATGTCTCCGAACGAAGTCATCGATAAGCTAGCGAATGGACGCGTGTACCTGCACAAATTTACGGTCCCCGAAGGATTGACGCTGCACCAAACCGCTGGAAAATGGGAGGAAGAGGGATTTGGGAGCGCTGAAGAATTCTTAAGTGCTGCGGACAGCGCGGTTCCTCTCATCCAGGATCTCGATTCCGGTGCTCACACGCTTGAAGGCTACCTTTTTCCCGAAACATATTCTTTCCCGTCTCACACCACAGCTCAACAGGCGGTGGAGGCCATGGTCGGACGATTTCATGAAGTGATCGGAAAACTGCGCCAGACTGTTCCTGCCGATCGCTGGCCAGCCAAACTTGGAGCCACGGTGATTCTGGCATCCATTGTCGAGTCCGAGGCCGCGCATGATGAAGAGCGGCCGCTGATTTCGTCGGTCTATCAGAACCGCTTGCGGAAAAAAATGCTGCTGCAATGCGACACGACAGTGATTTACGCGCTCGAGCTGGAAAATCAATATCGCGGAAAACTCTCGCTTCGCGATCTGAAGTTCGACTCTCGCTATAACACGTACGTTTATCCCGGTCTCCCACCCGGTCCCATCATGAATCCTGGCTACAATTCCCTGATGGCCGCCATTCAACCGGCAGGAACCAACTATTTTTACTTCGTGCGAACCACCGGCGGGCGCCACATTTTCTCGGAGACCCTGGCAGCCCACAATTTTGCCGTCGCGCAGTATCGCGCGATGAGCCGCCAGTATTGATCAGCGAAACACCGGCGCCTTTCGATATTCTGCAAAACTTTTCTGATTCTGATCCCGCTGCGACAACACCGGAGAGTTAATGGGCCACGGAATGCCGACCTCCGGATCATTCCATGCGATTCCCCCCTCGGTCTGGGGATTATAGAAATCCGTTTGTTTGTACTGGACCTCACAGTAGTCCGATAGAGTTCCAAATCCGTGTGCAAAGCCGACGGGAACCCAAAGCATGGACTTATTTTCAGAACTCAGTTCGATGCTGAAATACTTTCCAAACGTTTTGGAGCTTTCTCGCAGGTCCACTGCAACATCGAGGATCCGGCCGACCGTACAACGCACGAGCTTTCCGGTTGGAGCGCGCATGTCCTGATAATGCATTCCGCGCAGCACTCCATAGCGAGATGCGGAATGCGAGTCCTGAACGAAATCGGCGCGAATGCCCGCGGCAGCGAAATCCTTCTTGCTCCAGCTTTCTATGAAAAACCCCCGCTCGTCCTTGAAGAACTCAATATTGACGACGAAGAGGCCCTCGAGAGGAGTCTCAGTCACGCGTGTTTTCATAATTGATGCATCATAATTCGAACCATGGAAATCTTTGTCGGTCTTGGATCCAACGTCGGCGATCGCGAAAAGCAACTTCGCGATGCGGCGATTTCTCTTCGCAGCTACGATGTGACCCTGCTGCGAAGCGCCTCATTGTACATTACCGAGCCCCGGGACTTCGAAGACCAGCCGTGGTTTTTGAATACAGTTGTCGAAATCGGGACGCGCCTTCCGCCTTTGAAACTGCTCGAGCTTTGTCTTGCAATCGAAAAGGAAGCGGGAAGGGTCCGTGATCAATCGAAAGGCCCGCGTCCGCTGGACCTGGATATTCTCTTGTATGGATCGTCGAACCTGCGAGCTGAAGGATTGACGCTGCCTCATCCGCGATATACGGAACGGAGATTCGTACTTGCCCCTCTTGCGGAAATCGCACCGGACTTTCGGGATCCTGTCCGGAACCTGACAATTCGCCAATTGTTGGAAGATTGTGCCGACAAGGGCGAAGTCCGGATGTACGCCCCACCTTTATTTTAGAAACTCCATGATCCGCCGCCGCAGTTCCTGACCCTCTTTCGGCGATCGAACCAGGACAAAGACGGTATCGTCCCCCGCGATACTTCCGACAATTTCCGGCCAACCGGCATTATCAACGGCCTTGGCGACAACGGAAGCATTCGCCGGTCCGGTTTTCAGCACCAGAATGTTCTGAGCCACGGCGACTTCATGGAGAAATTCTCCCAGAATTCGCTGGGCCGATTCATCGGATGCCGGCGTTGTGTCCGGATCCATGACGGTGTAAACACCTCCGGATTTCGCCAGTCCGAGTTCCTGAATGTCGCGCGACAACGTGGATTGCGACACGTCGATCTTGCGTGCAAGGAGATTTTCCAGCAGCTCTTCCTGACTGGCAATCTCCCGGTTTCGAACGAGGTCCAAAATGGCCTTTTGACGGAATTTTTTCATGACGCGCCTGGTGCGCGGGAATTATAGCAAATCGATTCCCGGACGCAGGATGGGACAATTCATCAACCGTATTGAAAACCGTTGACCGCCAGACGCCGCTTACGCATACTTATGCACTATGATGAATAAGTATGCAGACATGCTGTCCCTTGGGCAGCTGTCCAAAGGCGACTTCTCCTATCTGTTGTCTTCCGCAGCGGCACAACGCACGAATCGCCTCAATTTTGCCCTGGCAGGAAAAAACATCGCCATGATTTTTGAAAAGCCGTCGTTGCGCACCCGGGTGACGTTTGAAGTCGCCATCCGGCAACTGGGCGCCTGGCCGATTCTTCTTGGGGATGGAGAGAGCCAGCTGGGGGAACGTGAAAGCATACCGGACCTCGCTCGGAATTTGTCTTTGTGGGTCGACGGCATTGTGGCGCGCGTTTTCCGGCATGTGAATCTGGAAGAGCTGGCAACGTTTGCGACGATTCCCGTGATTAATGCGCTTAGCGACTGGGAACATCCTTGCCAGGCTCTTGCAGATGTCCTGACGCTTTCCGAAGTGTGGGATGAAATTGACAACAAAACCGTCGCCTATATCGGCGATTGGAACAACGTGTCGCGTTCGTTGTGGAAAGCATGTGAGCTTTCCGGCATTTCCTTCCGGGCCATTTGTCCCAGGGGGTTTGGGCCGCAATCCGGAGAAGCTGTCGATTGGTTTACGGAACCGGATGCCGTCGAAGGCGCGGATGCGATCTACACCGATGTCTGGACGAGTATGGGCCAGGAAAGCGAAGCGAAAGAACGCAACGAAATTTTCCTTCCGTATCAGGTCAACGAACGGCTCTTCGCAAAAACCGGCAAGCCGTCATTCTTTATGCACTGTCTCCCGGCCCATCGCGGCCTGGAGGTGACGGATCCCGTCATCGACTCCGACAATTCGCTGGTTTTCCGCCAGGCGGCCAACAGACTGCCGGCAGAGAAGGCCATATTGATTTCGCTTCTGGAGAATCACGATGAAACTGCCATTGAAGAGAGCCGTGCTCGCGTACTCGGGCGGTTTGGACACCTCGATCATCATCCCCTGGCTCAAAGAAAATTATGGGTGTGAGGTAATCGCCTACATTGCCAACGTCGGCCAGATCGACGGCCCGGAAGAAGCACAGCGAAAAGCCTTCAAAACAGGCGCCGACAGAGTTTTCGCCGAGGACTTGCGGAGTGAATTTGTCGTCGATTATCTCTGGCCTCTCGTAAAGTCGGGGGCCAGCTATGAAGGCTCATACCTTCTGGGCGCTTCCATCGCGCGCCCTTTGATTGCAAAGCGTCAGGTTGAAATTGCACTGAGAGAAGGCGCTGACGCTTTGGTTCACGGTTGCGAACCGAAGGGAAACGACCAGGTAAGATTCGAGCTGGCGTATAAGACCTTCGCGCCCCAGTTGAGGATCGTCGCCCCGTGGCGCGAATGGGAAATTCAGTCGAGGCGGGAAGCAATCGCTTATGCAAAGGAGCGCAATATACCCATCCGGACTACAGAAGAGAAAATCTACAGCCACGATTCGAATCTTTGGCATTTCAGTCATGAAGGGGGCATTCTCGACGATCCGGCCGAACCTCCACCTCACGACATCTTCGAATTGACGCTGGATCCCGCCGTTTGTCCGGACGGAGACAGTGAAATCACCATCGACTTCGAGGGCGGGGTTCCCGTTGGCCTCAATGGGTTTCCAATTCCTCCGATTCAATTGATGGAAGACTTGAACGAGATTGCCGGAACAAACGGTATTGGCCGGGTGGACCTTGTCGAGAATCGGATTCTCGGTCTGAAATCGCGTGGAGTCTACGAGACGCCAGGAGGTACTCTGATCACGGTGGCGCACCGGGAATTGGAATCTCTCGTTCTGGACCGTCAGACACGCCGCCAGAAGGATACTCTTGCAATTACCTATGCCCAGCTTGTCTATGACGGGCAATGGTTCACACCGCTTCGCGAGGCTCTGGATGCATTTTTCGCAAAAACGAATCAGAACATCACCGGTTCCGTCACGCTCAGTTTGTACAAAGGCAATCTCACGGTGAAAAGCCGGCGCTCCCCGCACAGCCTGTATCACAAGGAAATTCCGTCGTTCGGCTCCGGCGAAACAATGCATCAGGATGCCGAAGGGTTCATCAAATTCTCCGGACTCAAAGCGGTTTGACGGACGCAAGATGAAGCTGTGGAAAGGCCGCTTTGAAGAGGAACAGGATCCGGTTTTCGAGAAAATGAATCGATCGCTTCCGATCGATGCAGTTCTGCTCGAAGTGGATATCCGAGCCAGCCGTGCTCACGCCAGAGGATTGCACGGCGCGGGAATATTGAACGACGAGGAGTGGCAGACCATCGATCGCGGATTGGAAGCGATTCTCAGCAAATATTCTCCCGACGAAGTGAAAGCGATGCCTTACGAAGACATCCACACTTTTGTCGAGGCGACACTGGCCGAGCAGCTTGGTGCGGTGGCGCTCAAGCTGCACACCGGCCGGAGCCGCAACGATCAGGTCGCAACCGATTTCAGACTCTACGTTCGGAAAGCTGTCGAACTGATCACTGCCGATCTGGAGGCCCTTACTCTTGCCTTAGTGGAATGCGCGAATCGATATCCCGCGGTGCTTCTTCCCGCATACACCCATATGCGGCGGGCACAACCGATTCGGTGGTGCGATTACTGCCTGGCCTATGTAGAGATGTTCACACGTGACCGCGAACGATTTGAAGGCTCGCTGGAGAGAATAAACGTCATGCCACTGGGTTCCGGTGCAGTCGCGGGCTCCAATTTCGCACTGAACCGCGAAGCGATTGCAAAGGACCTTGGATTTACCCGTATATCGGCAAATGCTCTGGATGCCACGTCGGATCGGGATTTTGTAATTGAGTTTCTGGCGAACGCTGCGCTGGCAATGGTTCATGCCAGCCGGCTCGCGGAAGACTGGATTTTGTATTCATCCAGCGAGTTTGGATTTCTCGAGCTGTCCGAGAAGGTCACGACCGGCAGCAGTTTGATGCCGCAGAAAAAGAATCCAGACGGACTGGAGCTGATTCGGGCGAAGGCAGCAATGACGACCGGGCTTCTGACTGGATTTCTCTCCGTTATGAAAGGTCTGCCAACCGGATACAACAAGGATCTTCAGGAAGACAAGGAAGCCATGCTGACGGCGTTTCAAAACATTCGGCTGACTTTCAGCGTGCTGCGGCTCACAATTCGAACCGTCCAACTGAACGCTGGAACGATGCAGGCCGCCGCCTCCGACTCTTTTATGGGTGCAACGGACCTGGCGGATTTCCTGGTCCTTAAAGGTGTTCCATTCCGGACAGCTCACGATGTGGTTGCACGTGCAGTACGGCAGGCTCTGACTGAAGGCAAAGAACTTTCGGAAATCGACTTGAATACGTTCTCGGCAGAATTTGCCGATATTCCAAAGGATTACCTTCTTCCTGCGAACATCGTCGCCCGCAAAGACAAATCCTTCAGACGCCCCAACAGTATGTAGTCCCATAATTACCTCCATTCATGCTTTACTGAAAGCAGAGACTACTTGAATTTTTGCGGCCCAGATTGTGGCGTCGCACGATTGCGGCTTTACGGAGGAACTTCGTGAATTCGAAACATTACCGATCACGTTATCGGGTATTGCTCGTCGAAGACCATGAACCTCTTGCGGAAGCGACAGCAGAGTTCATACGCGACAAGGGACTTGAGGTTCGAATTGCCTCCAACGGCCGCGAGGCGCTTCAAATGGCTGCGAGTTTCCAGCCGGAATTCATTCTTTGTGACATGCGATTGCCCGACATGCCCGGCTATGAAGTTGCGCAGGCCCTGCGCGCAATGCCTGAGGGGAAAAACGCGGTGATTGCGATGCACACAGCAATGAACGATACCGATCTTTACAATCTGGGCGACGACACTGACACGGTCATCAATCTGTTTCTTTCCAAACCAATCACAGGAGAAAAGCTGGACACGCTGATTTCAAAGCTCCCAACCCATCGTTCCCAAAAACGACCCTGAGATGTTGAAAGACGAATAATGGGGCCACCCTTCAGGCAAATCGCCACGTTGAAAATCGCCTCCGATAATCTCCGGACAATCATCAATACAGTACCAGTTGCGATGTTGCTTCTCGATTACAGGCGGCGCATCCAAATGGCCAACGAATCGTTCTACAGCCTGTTCAAGTTCGAAGACGGACAAGTTGAAGGGAAGCTCCTCACTGAATTGGCCGATGAGCAATGGAACATCCCGACTCTGGAGACAATACTCGAATCCGTTTTGGTTCAGGGCAAACCGTTTCGTGACCTTGCTATCGAGCAGAGTTTTCCTCGAGTTGGAAATAAGGATTTGAATTTGCATGCGACGGCGGTTCGTCTGAATCGATCAGAAGCAATGTCCGCACTCCTGACGATTGAAGATCGTACGTGGAAGAAGCAGACGGCCGCGCAGCGAAACGCCGAAAAAACGAGCCTGCTGAAGGACGAATTCCTCGCCACGCTTTCCCATGAGCTGCGAACTCCATTAACGACGATCCTGGGTTGGGCTCAAACGCTGCGTCTGGGCAAGCCCGACGCGGAAAAGACAGCGCGGGCGATCGCGGTGATCGAAAAGAGCGCCATGGATCAGGGCCAGCTCATCGATGATTTACTCGATGTGTCGCGCATTCAGTCTGGAAAAATGCTCCTGAAGCTTTGCGAGATCCACCCGAAAGACTGTGTTGTTGCGGCACTGGATTCGGTTCGGAGCCTGGCGGACGCCAAGTCCATCCGGATTCAAACCAAATTCGATCCTTCAATTTGCGCAATTCACGCAGACCGCGCCCGCATGGAGCAAGTATTCCGCAATCTGTTTACGAATGCCGTCAAGTTCACTCCACATGGAGGAAGGATCACTGTACGGTCGAAGCTCAGGAAGGACAGGAAGCAAATTGAAATTCAGGTGGAAGACACCGGCAAGGGGATCCGTGCCGAGTTCCTGCCCTATTTGTTTGACCGCTTCAGACAGGAGGACAGTTCCTCGAAACGAATGTTTGGCGGCATTGGGCTGGGTCTGTCGATCGTTCGAAACCTGGTCCACATGCACCAGGGTACGGTAACGGCGCAGAGTCAGGGCGAAGGTCAAGGCTCTGTCTTCACCGTAACGTTTCCGTGCGTCGTTCGACTTGCTCAGGGCAGCAGAAAACCCCGGGCGCGTGTATCTGCCGATGGTGCGGGAAAACGTCCAGCAAGTCTGACGGGTCTGCGTGTGCTGGTCATTGACGATCTGGAGGATGCCAGGGACGCGTTCTCGGCGATCCTGCAGTCTTCCCGTGCAGAAGTCGAAACCGCTGCATCCGCCGCCGCCGGTCTTGCGGCTCTTTCCCGATTCAAGCCGCACCTCACACTCTGCGACATCGCGATGCCTGAAGAAGACGGACTCAGCTTTATTCGCAAAGTCCGCAGTCTCGAGCCGCTAAAGGGCGGAAAGACGCCAGCCATCGCCGTCACCGCCTATGCGAATACCACTGATGTTCACAAAGCACTTGCTGCCGGCTTTGACGCCCATCTTGCCAAACCTGTCGATGCTGCAGAACTTTCACACTTGATTGCAAAACTCGCAGGGCGCGGAAAAAAGCGGCATTAGCGTCTGTCTCAGTTCAAATCCAGAACCATGGCGATTTCGTCACAGTTGCCGTATTTCGGGCAGGCGACGCAATCGGTCCAGACTTTAAGAGGAAGATCCCGATGTTCAATGGTTTTGAATCCCATCCGCTCAAAGAATCCCGGAGCCAGCGTCAACGCAAACACCCGGTTGAGACTTCCGTTTCTTGCCCGTCCCACTAGCGCGTCGACCAGTGCGCGTCCGGTTCCGCTCGGCGAACCAGCGGGGGCCGTGGCGAGGGCGCATAGTTCCGCCGTATCGTTCGAGTATTGTTGCAAGCCTCCACAGCCGACGACTTCGCCATTGGCCTCTGCCACGACATATTGATGTAATGCCGCATTCAATGCGCTGGCGGAGCGTGGAAGCATCAGTCCCTGCGACGCATGGTGTGCAATGATGCGGACCATGGATTGAACGTCTTCAGGATTTGCCGAGCGTACGATCATTGCGGGTCTCCGAATACCGTACGTCCCACGGAAACGCTCGCGACACCGCCGGCCAATGCCGATTCGACCGCCCGCAGTTTTGGCTTCATTCCTCCACTGACGAACGGCGCATTCTGCAACGACATTTCACGCGGGACGCGTGAAATCACCGCGCGATCGGAATCCAATACTCCTTCGACATCCGTCAGAAACACCAGCCGGTGCGCCGATAATGCCAGAGCGACAGCTGCAGCGGTTTCATCGCCGTTGACATTCAGGAGCGTCCCGTCGCCGATTGCAAGCGTCGGAACTACCGGAACGTGTCCGCCTTCGATGATATGGAGCAGCGTGTCGCGATCCGCACGCACGTTGGTGCCGACGAGCCCCCACGGTCCGGATTTCTTCTCTGCCCGTACGGTCCCGAAGACTCCGACTGCCGGTATTCCGGCCTTTTGAAGCGCCATGACCAGTGAGGTATGAACTTCTCCCAAAAGGGCCGCAGAGACGGCATCAAGCGCTTCCTCGCTGGTCACCCGCAAACCATCGATAAATTCGGACTTCACGTTCAACGTCGCAAGCATTCGTGTGATCTGCACGCCGCCGCCATGCACTATGGCCATTCTCGCCGCGCCGACAGCGAGAATGCGCGACACAGCGGAGTCGGGGTTCTCCAGCAGGGCGCCGCCGATCTTAACGGCTGTAATCGCGCTCACTGCACCAGCCCCGCAGTGGCATCGAGACCCAGCATGAGATTCAGGTTCTGAATGGCCTGACCTGCTGCGCCTTTGACGAGATTGTCGATCGCGGAGACAATAACTGTTCGAGTTCCGGAAGTTGCAATGCCGATATGGCAATCATTGCTGAAGACCACGCCATGAATATCCGGCAATGTTCCCTCCGGACTTATTTTGACGAATGGCGACTCCGCATAAGCCGCGCTTAATGCCGATCGAGCAGAAGTCCCTTCCGCATGCTGGAACACAATGGTGCTCAGAATCCCGCGGGTGATGGGAATCAGGTGAGGCGTAAAGACAAAATTTTCCGCCAGCGCTTTTGGAAGGTACGAGAGCATTTCCGGTGTGTGCCGATGCCGCAACACGCCGTACGCTTTCAGGTTTTCGTTTACTTCACAAAAGTGAGTCTCCAGTTTGGGATGGCGTCCCGCGCCGGAAACCCCGGACTTCCCGTCGATAACCACCAGAGAATCCGGTGAAATCACACCGGAGCAGTACAACGGTGACAGCGGTAATATCACCGATGTGGCGTAGCATCCGGGATTTGCAACCACCTGCGCTGTCCTGACTTTGTCCGCATTCAGTTCCGGCATCCCATAGACACACTGTTGAAGCAGCTCCTGTGCCGTGTGTTCAAACCCGTACCACTTCGGATAGATTGCTGGATCCTTCATGCGAAAGGCGCCACTCATGTCGATTACGCGTAAGCCCTCGGTAGCCAGTTCGGGAACAATGCGCAGGGAGATGTCATGCTCTGTTGCCGTAATTACAATGTCCGGGCGGGCTTGTTTGACCGCTGCCAGGCTGTAGGCCTGTATCGCCGAACCATCACCTTTTGAAGTGAATCGTCCGCTGACTCGAACTGAAGGGTGAGTTTTCAACAGGCGGTCGGCCTCGCGGCCCGAATATCCTGTGACGCCAATAATAGCGACCGAATAATTATTCATACCAATGAATATTTATACAGGGATGACGAAAAGCGGTCAAGCGGGTTCAAATTTGAGTTGTCCGATGTGTAATGTAGTTGGTGCGATTGCCGAATGACCCATTGAGTCAAGTGAATGAATGCGATTCCGCCTGTAGGGGCGGTCTATGACCGCCCACAATGGAGAGGCCTGCATTCCTCCGAATTGCGGGCGGTCATAGACCGCCCCTACAGGCGGAATCGGCCTTACCGCCGGATTGTCTCGTCGGGAATCAGATCCAGCTGCGTATCAGACCGGCTGCCTGAGGTAGCACGGATGGCGTGTCCCCGGCCCTGGTACTTCGCAAGGAATTCGGCATTCATCCATGCCGTAGGAAGCACACTTTCCCATGCATAGATCGTGTAATCCCCCGGAGCCAAGCCTTTAACAAGAAAGTGACCCATTTCGTCGCTTTGGACATTCTTAAACATCATCGGATTCAGGCGATGAGTTTCGGACGGAACCAGGGCCACCGTGGCATTGGCGGCTGGCTTACGATCTGAGTTTTGAACCATACCTTCTACCGCTCCGCCGCTTCCATTGACGAGGATTTCCAAATTCGTCATGGGTTGGTTATCGAAAATCAGTCCGGAATCGATAACGCTGACGCCACCCAGCCGGATATCGGCAACGTATGCGGTATCCGGTAGTCCGGTCACCTGAAGACTCACCCTTGCTGCAAGCACGTCCTGGACTGAGAACGATCCGGTGGAATCGACAGGGATCGAGCCAATGATGGTGACGAATGTCTCCGGAATGACGTCCTGAGAACGAAAATTGATTCGAAGCTTCTCGAGAGCGATGGGCGTGGCCGATTGATTTGTCACCTGCCCCCGGACGTCCGAGCCTTTTTGAATCGTCAGCTGCACTCCCTCCACATCCGAATTGCGTACTTCCACGCGAGCCCGTGCGATGTCATATCTGCGAACGGGTGGAGGAGGCGGAGGTGGCGGAGGTACGCCGGGAAGCGGCGGGGCTGCCGGTGGAGGGCTGGGTACAGGTGCGGCGACTAGAGGCTGGAAGTATGCAATCAAGTCGTAAGAGCCCTGATGCACATTCCGTATTTCAAATTCACCGTTGGGCCTTGACTGGACGGGCAATGCATTTTGCACCGACGGCGGATTCGGGGAATCCAGGATGCCGGGCTCGCGTGGAGCCAGCATGAATGAGCTCAAACCACGATCGACGGCTCCGGTATTCGTATTTGGAACCGCGAACGGATTGATGGCTCTCCCGGAGATTTTGAACAAAGTATTTTGAGGGAGCGTTTGAATCGTGAAGTCAATTCCTGTCAGGTCCTCGCCGTCCTTGACGTTGAGAACCGTTGCCGATGATGTGTCGCTTACTCCGGGGAAGAATGTCCTTGCCCAGGAGTCCTGGGGGTTTGGAATTGAGGATATGGTACGAGCGAGAGTACCGACATTGTAGTTCCCGGGTGCCACCCAGAAAATCCGATACTCTCCACGGTCATCGGTTGCTTTGGAACTCACTGTGGTCCACTGGGCGCGACCGTTGGTGTAAGTCACCCGCGTGGCCGCAATGGTCACGCCCGAAACCGGCTGGCCGTTGGGATCGCGAATACGGCCGCTGATCACGGCGCCCTTTACCATGAACAGTTCCACCGGAGTAACCGGTTTTTGCGCTTCAATCGTGATCACTTTGCTGATCTGAGTCGGAGAGGTCCCATTTACCGGAGGACCAAAAAATCCTTCGCCCGTCGCACGAATGGTGTATCTGCCCGGAGCAAGGTCTCTAAATGTGAAGCGTCCCGAGATATCCGTCAAAACTGAAGTCTGCGAACCGGGGGAATTGGCCTGGAGATTGGCGATGGCGTTGTCTATCGCCGCCTGACCAACTCCCAATTGGTTGCCGCTGTCAGTTAGCGATTGAATTCTGGCGGCAAGATCAGGAGTCACCGTCCCCGCCGCGGCCTGGCCCACCAGTGTGACTTGAACGTTGGGAATTGGCGCCGTTGATCCCGCATGCAGAATTCGTCCTTCAAGGACGGCTTTGCTCTGAGATGGCGCCTGTTGCGAAGCAAGCGTCAGTATTGCCACCAGAAGATACTTCATCATGAATATCTACCCCCGAACATCCAGCCCAAATCATATGATTACTGCCGAGTTCTCACCAAATGATTCCCCAATGTAGGGGCGGTCATAGACCGCCCCTACATTGGGAACATGAAATCTCGACCGAAACCAATTTCTTTCCAAACCACGTCCAAAGGCGCGTTTGGCAATTACTGCAAGACGAAGACCGCCGCGAACACCCATGCCTGCACAATGGCGGAAAATCCTGCAGCTGCAAGCGGATTTCCGCAGCGCCGCCAGACCCATTCTCCGGCAAGCCAGAGGCCGATCCAGAACACGACTACAAGATGAACGATCAACACGATGAACGCATCGTCGCGATTGGTCGTCATTGCTCCTGTAATTGCGAAGGCAGCCATTAGAATGCGGGTCAGCGCAGCAGCACCTGCGGCCTTCCACCACGGACGAATTGGTCTCAGAAGAACTTCGTCTGCAAACGACAGGGGTACCAGTGCGAGGGTCATCACCAGGAATCGCCACCAGCGTCCGTCCGAAAGTGTCAGATGTACGTGCTCCGAGACGATGAATCCCCCAGCGGCAATCACGTATAACGCGGAAAGACCGCCCACGTGGGTATTGGAAAGTTTTAGAGGCGACTTTCGCAGCGATGCCGGCAAAAGCGCCAATCCCGTGAGAAACGCGAAGCTGATGAGATAGTCCGTCGCAAAGAGATGCAGGAAGCGCAGCACAACGACGATGGCAGAAACGAAAAAGGCGACCGCGCTTGCGGCGATATAGCAGAGCAGCAGAAGTCCCCCTTGGACAACCGTTGAGCCAGCCGGCTCGCCGCATAACCACAACAAAGGAATTGCAACCAGGATGATCAATTCCAGAATCACAATAACAAGCCGGTTCGCAGTTCGAATGCGAGTGGGATCACCTCCCAGCCACGCCACGACGGTTCGAATGGCTTCCGGACGAAGCACGTAAGCGGAGTGACCGGACCACGAGATCGTTTTCTTCTGGAAATCGCTGATGCCGGCCGTGTCCTCGATTCGAGGCACAAAGAGTGGAATTCTTGGGAGGTCGAACTGTCCCGTCATCACCAGGACGTGATCCGAGTGAATCTGATCCAGTGGTGTCGGGGCGGGCGACAAGAGAACCATCGAAGGTAGTGGGCGGTCATTTGCGATATCGAGAAGCAGAGTGGCACCCAAAGAGTGTCCAATAACCGCGGTATCTGGTCCCAGGGAATCGAGTGCCGCAGCGACTGCCTTCCGAGCGATGAGGGCATTAAACGGGGTTTCTGAATCGCCGTGCCCGGGGAGATCGATCGAATAAACATCGAAACCCGCATCCGACAAGGCGAAGCACAACAGGTTCATCATCTCCTTGTTGGCATTGAGGCCGTGGACGACAAGCACCTTCTGGCGTTCGGAACCTCTCGGTGAATAGTGGAAGTAGGGCGAGGGTGGGTCCGTTCGAAAAACACCGCGTTCACGCAAACCCGAGATTCTGGAATTCAAGCCGGCGAGCAGTACGAGGATCGCGACAAGGAGAACGGTGAGCCATGGCCGCACAATTGGCGATGCTATACTAGCGTTTCAAAGGTTTCAAACGGTGCATTCCATTCATCCCATTCCATCGCGAGAATCCATTGGTCAGGAAGTACGTCGCCTGCAGGGTCAGGGGAAGCGTGTTGTTTTCACCAACGGCTGCTTCGACATTCTTCATCCGGGACATATCGATCTGCTGCGCCGTGCCCGCAGCCTGGGCGATGTGCTGGTGGTCGCGATCAACAGTGACGCTTCGGTCCGCCGTCTGAAAGGGACATCGCGGCCGGTCTTTCCCGAAACAGAACGCACGGAAATTTTGAGTGCACTGGAAATGGTCGATTTCGTCTGCACCTTCGATGAAGATACACCTCTGGAGGCGATATTGACGATCCGGCCTGATATTCTGGTCAAGGGTGCGGACTGGACAAGCAATATCGTCGGCCAGAAAGAAGTTGAAAGCTGGGGAGGCCGGGTGGAGGCGCTCCCGCTTGTCGAGGGTCAGTCCACCACCAACGTTATCGATCGAGTGCTCCGAGGATTGGAATCGGCAACCCGCTGAATTCGAGCCAACCCGTAATGGACGCCCCTGAGAAACGCATTCCGAATTTACTTTCACGGATTTCCGATCTAGCCGACTTCCGGAACATCACGGCCGAGGCTTTTCGCGGCGATACGGATGTTCTTGTCGCCGGACTGTCCGGAAGTGCGCGCGCTCTCTTTGTTGCCAGGCTGTGGAACCTCGTGCGGCGCCCGGTCATTGTCGTTACCGCACATGACCGCGATATTCCGGATTTCTGTGCCGATCTCGATTATTTTCATTCCACAATCAACAGCCCGAATGCCGCCGGAGGTATCAGCCGAGTTTCAGCCTTTCCCGCCTGGGAGGCCGATCCTTATGCAGGACTGCCGCCACACGCCGATATTCAGCAGGCGAGAGCCACGACACTCTGGCAGTTGCGTCAAAAGCAAACCGACATTGTCGTTGCATCGCTTCAATCGATCAGTACCCGTCTGGCGTCACCGGCACAATTCGACAGTTTCAGTCTGCACATTGCAATGGGCGACGAGTTATCCCAGGAGCTCCTTGTAGAGCATTTGAGCAATGCAGGATATCTACGCCAGGAGCCCGTATCCGGATCCGGTGAGTATTCGGTTCGTGGCGGTATTGTGGACGTGTTCTCTCCGCTGATGCGCAATCCTGTGCGCATTGAGTTCTTCGGTGACACGGTGGATTCGCTTCGCGAATTCGATCTGGATGATCAACGGTCCAGCGGGCCGGTCCAGCGCATCGATATCCTGCCGATGCAGGATGTGATCTCCGATCGTGGCCTGCTTCGGCACTGGAGCGCGCTTGCGAAGGAGCAGTGGAACGACGAGAAGTTCCATCGCGATCTGGCGGAGAAGACAGATCTGGCGGACGGAGGCGCGATGTTTCCCGGGGCTGAATACCTCCTGACCCTCGGGGCTCCTCTTGAATCGACGATATTGGATTACATCCCTGCCTGCGTTCTCATTCTGGATGAACCCGAAATTCTCAAAGAGGAACACGAGAAATTTCTGGCGCTCATGCTGCACCGATACGAACAATCCATTTCTTCGGGAGTTGTTGCACTGCCGCCCGAGAAGTTTTTTCTCAGTCTGGAGGACTTCCTCAAGCCGCATGCTCAGCACCGGAGAATTTTTGTGGAACAACTGGGAACCAGTGACACCGGCAGCGGTTCCAGATTTCATGTTCATTCGCAGCCAGTCACCAAATGGCATGGCCGCGTGAAGGACATGGCGGAAGGGGTGCGTGCCTCATTCACCAGTGGCAATCAAGTCATTCTTCTGGCGGGCACGCTGGGAATGGCCGAGCGTCTGCGGGATCTCCTTCATGAGTATGACATTCCCTTCCGTCTGGAATTTGGCGAACAACCGATGCGGGTTTCCGAAGAAGCGCTGGCGCCAATTGTAGGTATTGGCCGATTGAGTTCCGGCATGCGCTTGCCGGATGCCGGGCTGGAAATCTATGCCGAAGGCGACATTTTCGATGAAACCGAACGGCTCGCGAGTCCTCATCGACGACGGCAGAAAATGTCGGCGTTTATTTCAGATCTGCAGGATCTGAAGCCGGGAGATTACGTTGTTCACATCGATCATGGCATCGGCACTTATCACGGCATCGCGCTTGTTCACGACCGCGAGTGCATGATGATTCATTATCAGGGGGATGACCGGCTGTTTGTTCCCCTGGAGCGTCTCGATCTGGTACAGAAGTACTCCTCTTCCGAAGGAGCAAAACCTCAGCTCGACAAGTTGGGAGGTACTACATGGATTGCCCGCAAGACCCGCGTCAAACGCGCCATTCGGGACATGGCGCAGGAATTGCTGAAGCTCTATGCCCAGCGCAAAGTCGGAAACGGTTTCGCGTTTTCGGAAGACACCGAATGGCAAAAGGAATTTGAAGACGCGTTTCAGTACGAAGAAACTCCAGACCAGTTGACGGCAGTCGCGGACATCAAGAAGGACATGGAGAATCCCATTCCGATGGACCGCTTGTTATGCGGCGATGTCGGCTACGGCAAGACCGAAGTCGCCATGCGCGCGGCGTTCAAGGCGGTTTCAGATGGAAAACAGGTTGCCGTTCTCGCTCCAACGACAATCCTGTGTTTTCAGCATTTCGAAACTTTTAAGGAACGGTTTGCGGCATTTCCCGTGAAAATCGCCATGCTCAGCCGTTTTGTCGGACCAAAGGAACAGAAGGCAATCCTGGAAGAGGTGGAAGCCGGAAGGGTCCATATTGTCATCGGAACACACCGATTGCTGTCGAAGGACCTCCGCTTCCAGGATTTGGGCCTGATGGTAGTCGACGAAGAGCAGCGTTTCGGCGTGGCCCACAAGGAGCGTCTGAAGCAAATGAAGACGCAGGTCGACGTCCTGACCATGACGGCTACTCCGATTCCCCGGACCCTGAACATGGCTCTCAGCGGTCTTCGCGACATGTCCGTAATTGAAACCCCGCCGCGCGACAGACTTGCGATTCAAACCGTCGTTGTGAAGTTTCGTCCTATCGTCATCGAAAACGCCGTCAACTTTGAACTTGAGCGCAAGGGGCAGGTCTATGTCGTTCACAATCGAGTGGAGTCCATTTATTCGCTCGCGGATTTAATCCGCCGGCTTTGTCCCCAGGCGCGTGTGGGCGTCGGGCACGCGCAGATGAGCGAGAAGGAACTCGAATCGATTATGACGAAATTCATGCATCACGAATTCGATGTCCTGGTCGCCACAACGATTGTCGAAAACGGTCTCGATATCCCTCTAGCCAATACACTTGTCGTCAATCGGGCCGATAAATTCGGCCTGTCTCAGCTGTACCAGCTTCGGGGCAGGGTTGGGCGCTCGAATCGGCGTGCTTACGCCTATTTGTTGATCCCGTCTGATGACTCGCTGACACCCATTGCCCGGCGGCGCCTCGCGGCCATCCAGGAATTCAGCGAATTGGGAGCCGGGTTTCGCATCGCCGCCCTCGACCTGGAATTGAGAGGTGCCGGTAACCTGTTGGGAGGACAGCAACATGGGCATATCGAAGCCATCGGCTTCGACCTGTATTGCCAGCTTCTTGAACGGACGGTCGAGGAATTGCGGACTGGCCTGGAACTACCGGAAGTGGAGACCGCCATCAGCCTGAAGGTGGATTTGAGGATTCCTGCGGATTTTATAGACGACGAATTGCAACGTCTGCGCGTCTATAAACAAATCGCGTCCGCGCGGTCTGAGCCGGAAATTGATGCATTGTATCGGGATTTGGAAGACCGGCTGGGTGAGCTTCCACCCCAGGTACGGAATCTTCTGGAATATGCAAGGCTCCGCATCCTCGGCCGTGTTTTGGGAGTGACGTCCATCGAAAGAAATGTTCACGGAATCGACATCCGTTTCCATGAAACGGCGCGCATTGATCCGGAACGGGTGGTGGAACTTGTCGGACGGGGTGACGGACTGACGTTCTCGCCCCCCGCAACGCTCCGATTAACTCGAACGTCGTCGCGGTCCGATCTGTTTTCCAACATCGGCGAAGTCTTGCGGGAGATTGCTTAGGGTTCTAATATGAAAACAGGAGAATTCATGAGAAAAATCGCCGCCGCCGTTCTTGCGGCCATCACTTTGGCGAGTCCCGCGCTTTCGCAGAAAGTCATTTCGCAGATTGCGGCCAAGGTGAACAAAGCCATCATTCTTGAATCCGAAGTTCGAAAAGCAGTGGAAGAACTGAAATCGGACCTGGCCCAGGATCCGAAACTCACCAAGCAACAGCAACAGCAGATATTCGATGAACGATCTCCGCACATTTTGCGTGACCTGATCGATAAGGAGCTGATCCTCCAGCAAGCCAGCGATTTGGGACTGGATGCCAACCTCGAAGTCATTAAGCAAATTGATCAATTGCGCATTCAATACAACTTTCCTACCGAAGAAGCGCTTGCCGCGGCCATGGCGCAGCAAGGAACGTCCATTGACGAAGTGAAAGAACAGCTTCGATACAAAAGTCTCCGATCGCAGGTAATGCGGCGCGAAGTGACAGGAAAGATTGTCATCACCACTGAGGAAATGAAGGCCTACTACGAAGCGCACAAACAGGACTTCGACAAACCGCCCGGAGTTGCGCTGGGCATCATCGCGGTATCGATCGAGGGCTTGTCGGATGAGGAAGCCGAGGCGAAGAAAAAGACGATGGCTGAAGTCCAGGATAAGCTGAAGAAGGGTGAAGATTTCGTAGAAATTGCCCGTAAGTATTCCGAAGACCAAACGGCGTCGGCCGGTGGAGACCTTGGCTTTATTCAAAAAAATGATGACGGCACCTACGGTTTGGCGACACCCGAAATGGAAGAGTCCGCAGGCAAACTGGCCAAAGGGCAGATTACCGATATCCTGACGAATCCCGTGAATCACACGCTGGTGATTCTGAAGATTTTCGAGCGTCATAACGGCGGAATCCTTCCATTTGAACTCGCGCAAAACGAAATATTTGGCCAGTTGATGGACGAGCGGGCGGAGCCGCGGGTCCGCGCATATCTCACCAAACTTCGTGCGGAAGGTTTTGTGGAGGTCGCCAACGGATTCACCGATACCGGCGCTGCGACGGGTCCTGTTCGCGCCTCCGATACCGCACTTCCGAGGAACTGAATTTCCGCTTCAACTCAAAAACTGGACCTGATGCGTCTCGATTTGTTTCTAAAGTGGAGTCGGATTATCCCGCGCCGGACGCTCGCCAGGGAAATGTGCGACGCCGGACGGGTATCCGTGAATGCCAGCGCATCCAAAGCGGGCAGGGAAGTCCGGGTCGGCGACACCATTGACATTGATTTTCCTCGCCGATGGATGAAAGTGCGTGTTCGTTCAATTCCCCCGCATGCACCCGCAAAGGATAGCGCAAAGGAGATAGTCGAAATCCTTGAAGATCGAAAAACCAGTTCGGAGCCGGAATAACTCTCTGGGCCTGACTCCGCTCGAACTCGACATCATGAAGCCGATATGGCAGCGCTGTCCCATTACCGTCAAGGATGTCCAAAGCGCAATTCATGATTCCCGGGCGCTGGCGTATACCACCGTGATGACGATCATGCATCGGTTATACCTGAAAGGATTCCTCAGGCGCTCTCTGCACTCCCGGACACATTTTTATGAGCCTGCTGTCGAATTCGCCGATGTTCGCGATGCCGCCGTCAACGGCATGATTGATCATTTCTTTCAAGGCTCGCGCCAGAAGTTCATGGAATTCATGAATGGCGCCGAGAGTGAAAGTGTCATGAAAGAGATTCGAGAAGTTTCCAGCCCTTCATCTCTGGATGAGACTTTGTTGTAAGGCTTCTGAGCCGTGTGTCGGAGTCTTTGTCTGATGAAAACTCGTCCGAGCCGCGGAGCGGCGGCATTCCTTTAGCCCCCGGCGTGAGCCGGGGGTAAAGAATCACAACAGCAGAAAAAGTGCCGTAGGCACGACAGATCCAGAGTTCAACGCATTCAGAGTTATCGATATGCCTACGGCACTTTGAGTTTCCGGGATTATCAATCCACCGGCTTACGCCGGTGGCTAACGGACTGCCGCCGCTACGCGGCTGAGATGATAACCATTTAACAACTCACTTTTTGAAAAACAACTCATATAGCTGATTTCTCGAAATTCCCAGCGTCTTCAGAACCCGCTCGCGAGTCCATTCCTCTTGAACCGGATTCTCTTCATCTCGTGATCCCCCCACCACGACCACAAACTCTCCGATCTCCCTGATCCGTTCTTTCACTTCGGAGAGTTTTCCATATTGGTATTCCTCGTGAATTTTGGTCAGCTCGCGGCAGATGCAAGCCTCGCGATCCCCAAGCACTTCCCGGATATCGTCGATAGTGGCCAGTATTCGATGCGGCGCCTCATAAAAAATTAATGTTCCGGTAAAGCTCTTCAGTGTCGCGAGGTACTCCTTCCGTGCCGATTGACGCGGCGGCAGGAATCCCACAAACATGAATTGATCCGAAGGCAGACCAGACGCCGAGAGTGCCGCAATCGCGGCATTCGGTCCGGGAATCGAAATCACATCGAGTCCACGCTCGCGGCATAGCCGTACGACGCGATATCCAGGATCGGAGATGGCGGGAGTTCCCGCATCCGACACCAGCGCAACGTTTTTGCCGGCCTCGATCATCCCGACAATTTCGTGGGATTTTTCCTGTTCATTGAATTCGTGGTAACTGATCAGCGGTTTTTGAATTCCGAAATGGGACAAAAGTTTTAATGTGTAGCGGGTGTCCTCGCAGGCAATGACATCTGCATTTCGAAGCGATTCCAGTGCGCGGGAACTGATGTCGCCGAGATTTCCGATGGGTGTCGCAACCAGAATCAACGCGCTCATGACGAGATTCCGGTTGACAGAAATTGCGTGGTCCTTACAATATTAGTTTCGGCAACGAAGTCGATCAAGATGCTAATGCAACACTCTCACCAATTAAAGCCACATCATATTCACCACTGTTCGGTTTCGTTCAGTCCAGCCTATAATCATTTTTCTTCCTAATATTAGTTTCACCATGGACGCCTCGGTTCTCCACGAGCCGGGGCGCCCCGCATTTACGGGCCGGAGTCCATTAAAGCTGGAGCGTTTTGAGATATTTTCGAAATTCGTCTCCCAGGCCCGCGCGTTTTAGGGCGAATTCCACGGTTGCTTTCAGAAAACCCAGTTTATCGCCGGCATCATGCCGTGTGCCGTCGATCATGTACGCATAAACGGGCTGCTGCTCGAGCAGAAGACGGATGGCATCGGTCAGTTGAATTTCGCCGCCGGAACCGGATCTTGTGTTTTCAAGAAGTGGAAAAATCTGAGGAGTGAGGATGTATCGGCCGATGATGGCCATATTCGAGGGTGCGGCTTCCCTCGCCGGTTTTTCCACAACGTCCTGAAGGCGGTAGACGCGGCCATTAAAGCCTGGAACCTGCGACCCTCGAATGACTCCGTAGGAAGAAATATCACTCATGGGGACGGGGCAGATCGCGATGATCGACGACTGGAGTTTTTCAAACAGGTCGATCATTTGCTTCAGACAAGGCACTTCAGAATCGATGATATCGTCACCCAGCATCACGGCAAACGGCTCATCACCCACGCACTCGCGCGATGCCAGAACCGCATGTCCAAGACCCAAAGCTTCCTTCTGTCGAACATAGGTGACGCCGACCATATTGGAAATGGTTCTCATCTCTTCAAGCAGTTCGTTCTTGCCGCGCTTCTCGAGCACCTGCTCGAGTTCATAGGACACATCGAAATGATCCTCAATGGCGTTTTTGCCGCGTCCGGTAATGATGGTGATGTTCCGAATTCCCGATTGAACCGCTTCCTCGACGACATACTGAATGAGCGGCTTGTCGACGAGAGCCAGCATCTCTTTGGGCTGGGCCTTCGTCGCCGGCAGAAAGCGGGTTCCTAATCCTGCCGCTGGAAAAACGGCCTTTCGGATCTGCATATACTCTGGTTCCTCACTTGATCATGGTTCCGAAGCGGAACCATCGTGTCCTGCTGAAGAAATGAACGGCGATCGACGCGTATCCCTGGATCCACTCGCGCACGGAAACGCTGCCGCCATTGTAGGGATCGCTTTCGTAAGACCAATACACAAAGAGCGGCTTACCAATGATGGAATTGCGCTCCACAAATCCCCAGTAGCGGCTGTCATTGCTGTTGTCTCGATTGTCGCCCATCACAAAAAAACTATCCGGCGGGACGACCATGGGGCCGTAGTTATCGCGGCTCGATTCCGGACTGTAGTCGGTATATATCTTGTATGGTTCATCCAGCTTGTGCCCGTTCACGTAGACTTCCCGGTTCTTCATTTCTATCGTATCGCCGCTGACACCAATAACGCGCTTCACAAAAGGAATCGGATCGCCGGTTGGCGGTTTAAACGCAATAATGTCGCCATGACCGACCTGCCGTCGTGGCAGGATCTTGCGCATGGGAGCCGGATAATTTCCGGGGAATGCAATCTTATCCAGAAAGAAATGGTCGCCGACATGAATGGTTGGCTCCATTGAAGGCGTCGGAACTTGTGTGGCCTGTGCGATTAACGTTGTGAATGCGATGACGAAGATCACGGTTCCAATCAGGCTTTCAACCCATTCCCGAAGCTGGTTTTTCTGCTGGTCCGAATCGGGAGAGTAAACGATGAGTTCGTTCAGAAAGACGTCGGGAGTATGGAAGACAGTCAGATCGCGGAGCTTTACCTGCGGCGTTTCGAATACGAACAGATCACGAATTGGGACGTCGGGACCGGCATCGTTCACGCGAGCTTTTCCTTGACCATCAGGCTCACGCGTGAGCCTTCCGCAGTCTTGCCGGCCAGCAAAGCCTGAGTCACCTTCATCACTTTTCCCATGTCTTTCATGGAAGTGGCACCTGTCTCCTGGATTGCCGACTCGATTGCCGCTCGAATATCGGCATCGCTGGCGGCAGCGGGAAGGTACTCTTCAATGACTTTGATTTCTGCTTCTTCCTTCTGCGCCAATTCTTCACGCCCACCATTGCGGAATTGCTCCACCGAATCCCGACGCTGTTTCACAAGCGTGTTCAACACGGCAAGAGCTTCAGGCTCATCGAGGCTTTTCATCTTCTCGATTTCCTTGTTTTTGATCGCAGCTTTCATCATACGCAGCACGCCGAGCCGAAGTGAGTCTTTGCCACGCATAGCATCGGCCATGTGCGATTGGATTTTTTCCTGCAGGGTCATTGTTTATATGTCGAGTTCGATGTTCCAGTAGAGATAGTCCCGCCAACTCTCCGGCGGAGACTTCAGTTTGAACGTCACATGAATGGCCGGCAACCAGTGCGGTTCGGCAGGTTGACGAATCAGTTTGACGCCGGCTTCTTCGGGTGTGCGTCCGCCTTTGCGATGGTTGCAGCGGAAACATGCCGCCACGATGTTGTCCCAACGTTTCTGACCGCCGCGCGCCACGGGCACCACATGGTCGAAAGTCAGATCTTCAGAAGGAAATTTCTTGCCGCAATACTGACAAGTATAGTCGTCTCTGGCGTAAATATTCGCACGGGAAAACTTCACCTTGTTCTGATTCTTCACGCGCACATATTTCAGAAGCCGGATAATGGATGGAAGTTTGATCGCGAACGTGATTGCATGAATTTCACGATCGTGCTCCTCGATGACTTCAACTTTTCCGGCAAAGAACAGAGTGAGGGCTTTCTTCCAGGAGATGATCCGGAGTGGCTCGTACGATGCATTCAGAAGCAGGGTCGCATGCATACCAAACCTTATCTTTCGAATTCGTCATCGCTTTGTCAAGCGGTACAATTGAATGATGTTACAGGAAAAAGAACAGCACCTGGCGGAGCTCCTGAGAAGCATGGGGTCCTGCATCGTCGCATTCAGCGGCGGGGTGGATAGCTCATACCTCGCTTTTATCGCAAGCAGGGAGCTCGGAAATGATGCGCTGGCGGTCACGGCGGTGAGTCCGAGCTATCCTTCGTATCAGCGGGGAATTGCTCTGGGACTCATTGAAAAATATAGGTTTCGCCACGAATTCATCGATTCCGGCGAGATGGAAGATTCCAACTATACGGCGAACCCGTCCAATCGCTGCTACTTCTGTAAACACGACCTCTATTCCAGGCTTCAAGCGATGGCCCCTCAGCGCGGTTTTCGATTTGTGGTCGACGGCAATAACCTCGATGACGTCGGCGATTATCGCCCCGGGCGCAAAGCCGGAAATGAACTGGAGATCCGCAGCCCGCTGATTGAAGCGGGTCTCGGCAAGGCGGAAATCCGCGAACTTTCGCGCCGGCATGGCTTGCCGACATGGGATCAACCGGCCTCGGCGTGCCTTTCGTCCCGAATTCCATATGGCTCGCCTGTGACAGTCGAGAAATTGAAAATGATCGATCGGGGCGAGGAGATTCTGCGAGGGCTGGGTTTCAGCCAGTGCCGCGTTCGCCACCATGGAGAGATTGCCCGTATCGAAATCGCACGCGACGAATTGCCGAAGGCATTGAATTTGGAGATGTTCGACCGCATCAGCCGCGAATTCAAGGCTTGCGGCTTTCGCTTTGTCTCACTCGACGTCGATGGCTATCGCACCGGCGCTCTGAACGAAGTCCTCACTCAGATTCAGATTTCCCAATGAAAATACTCGTCATCGGTTCCGGCGGCCGCGAACACGCGATTGTCGATGCAATTGGCCGGCATCCTCAGGTTAAACAGATCTATGCGGCCCCTGGAAACGGCGGCACGGCGGGTCTCGCAACCAATGTTTCAATTGCCGCGGACGATATTCATGGCCTCTTTGAATTTGCGCGTAACGAGCGAATGGACCTGACATTCGTCGGGCCGGAAGTTCCACTCAGCTTAGGCGTTGTCGATTTGTTTCAGAAGGACGGATTGAAGATCGTGGGGCCGAACGCCGCCAATGCCCGCCTGGAATCGAGCAAGTCTTTTGCGAAACAGTTTTTTAGAGAACACAAAATTCCCACCGCCGATTTCTGGCCGTGCCAGAGCGCTGCCGAGGCCTATGCGCGTCTCGACTCGATGCGATATCCAGCGGTCGTCAAAGCCGATGGACTCGCAGCAGGAAAAGGTGTTGTCGTGGCAGAGACTCGCGAACAGGCCCGTGCAGCGGTTCGCGATTTCATGGAATCGGGAACTCTCGGAACGGCAGGATCCACGGTTGTCATTGAGGAGTTTCTGACGGGAGAAGAAGTTTCGTTCATGGTATTTGCCGATGGCGAATCGGCTCAGCCGATGGTGATGGCGCAGGATCACAAACGCCGTTTTGATGGCGATAAGGGGCCGAATACCGGTGGAATGGGCGCGTACTCGATCGATACCATTCTCAGCCCCGAACAGCATGACGAAGTGATGCGAGCCATCATTCGGCCGACACTTAAGAATGCCGTGAACTTTGCCGGCATCCTGTACGCCGGTTTGATGATCACCGCAACGGGTCCAAAAATTATCGAGTACAACACGCGTTTCGGCGATCCGGAAACTCAGGTCGTACTGCCGCGGCTGAAATCGGATTTGCTGGAAGTGCTCTTTGATATCGCCGAGCATCGACTGGATTCGCGAAAGCTGGAATGGGATCCGGAACCGGCGGCAACTATCGCGCTCGTCGCCAGCGGTTATCCCGGAAAGATTGAAAACGGCAAGCGCATCACCGGCCTGGAGAAGGCCGGCCGTCAGGAGGGAGTGAAGGTTTATCACGCCGGGACACGAATGGAAGATGGAAGTGTGTTTACATCCGGAGGACGAGTACTCAACGTGACGGCGCGCGCAGCCACGCTGACACAGGCCCTGGACAGGGCCTACGCTGCCTGCGAGATGATAGAATTCGAGGGCAAAGATTATCGTCGAGATATTGGAAGGAAGGGGATGGCGAAAAAACGATGACAGCAGTGGTGGGCATTATTATGGGCAGCGATTCCGACGCGCCCATCATGGCGGAGGCAGCAAAGGTTCTTCAGGACTTCGGCGTTCCTTATGAAATCGGCGTCTACAGCGCCCATCGTTCCCCGCATCGCACCCTGGAGTACGTCAGCAGCGCGCGCAAACGCGGCTTGAAAGTGATCATTGCCGGCGCCGGCGCATCGGCGCATCTTGCAGGCGTTACCGCAGCGGAAACGATCATACCCGTGATCGGAGTTCCCATCGACAGTTCGCCGTTGTCGGGTTTCGATGCGCTGATGGCGACGGTACAGATGCCTCCGGGTGTTCCGGTTTCCACCATGGGAGTCGGAAAGTCCGGCGCTACCAATGCTGGAATCCTCGCAGTGCAGATGCTTGCGCTCGCCGATGAATCTCTGGCCACGAAACTCGTGGAGTACAAGGCGAAGTTTGAAGTGAGTGTGGCCGAGAAGAGCAAAAAAGTCGCTGCCGAGTTCGGAGCGAAAAAGTAAGCGTTCTAATTCATTCGACCGATGACGACAAAAACGTTTCACATCGCAAACTTCGGTTGCCGGGCTTCTCAGTCCGAAGGTGCATCCATTCAGGATGAGCTTGTAGGGCAGGGCGTCGGCGTTTCGGATTCTCCTTACAGCGCAAATGTCGTTGTCGTGAATTCGTGTACTGTCACCGAAGAAGCGGATCGCGATGTACGCCAACTGATCCATCGGGTATCGACAAGAAATCCGGAATCGCAAATTATTGTCACCGGTTGCTATGCACAACGATCGCCGGAGGAAATTGCCGCACTGCCGGGAGTGAACTATGTCGTCGGCAATTCCCACAAATCGCGGGTCGGCGAAATTGCGTTAACTGCGCTTGAGGATGATTCGGTTGCGACTGGCCGTGCCGAAGTCTATTGCAGCGATATTTTCGAATTGCGTACGCTTCCCTCACGCGCTTATGCGGGTTCCGGAGGCCGGACTCGCGCGGTCGTCAAGGTTCAGGACGGATGCAATGCGAAGTGTTCGTTCTGCGTCATTCCATCGGTTCGCGGGTACAGCCGGAGCATGGAAACGAGTTCGGTCATCGCGGAAATCCGGGATCTCGTGGATCGCGAATACAAGGAAGTCGTCCTTTCGGGAATTCACCTGGGATCGTGGGGGCGGGATCTTCGGAAGGGGCAGCCGCTGTTCGATTTGGTGAGTCAGATACTCGACGAAGTTCCAGGCCTCGAGCGACTTCGATTGAGTTCCATTGAGCCGCTCGAAGTGACACCGCCGTTAATTTCGCTCGTTGCCCGAGAGCCCAGGATTGCTCATCACCTTCATGTGCCGCTGCAAAGCGGATCCAATCGCACTCTCCGGCAAATGCGCCGGCCATATTCGGCGGAATACTACGCCGAACTGGTATCCGGTATTCGATCGCAAATTGAGGACGCGGCAATCGGCGCCGACGTGATGGTGGGCTTCCCCGGAGAATCGGACGAAGACTTTTCAGAAACCTATCGTCTTATCGAAGAATCACCGCTGACGTACCTTCACGTATTTCCGTATTCTGCGCGGCCCGGCACTCCAGCCGCAGAAATGACTTCGCCTGTGCCTCAACACGTCGCCCGGTTTCGCAGCAAGGCGTTGCGCAAACTGATTGCAGGCAAGAATGAAGGGTTCCGGCGGAAGATGATCGGCCGCAAACTGGATGCGTTGGTACTCACATCGGGTGAAGCCATCAGCAACAACTTCATCCGGATTTATCCATCCCAGGAACTCGTTCCAAACCAGTGGATCTCATTGCACCCCACTGAACTTCACGACGACGGCCTCACCGCCAGTTTGTGACGAAGTCGCCGTCCTTCTCAAGAAATGGCGGCTTCAAATACTCGACTGCAATCAGAAGCGTAATGCACAAGTTTGAGAGACTATTTCGATAAACTAATGGCTTCTCTTTGTTTTGAAGATTAGATTTCGTCGCCTGAATTCGGCGAGGTGACCACCGATCCCTGTATCGGTCTCGTCGCGACAATTGTTATCGTTGCAACAAATCGGTGTCCGATATTGTCGACCATCACTCCGAATCCTTCGAGAGTTCTCACACCGAGAAGCGTCATATCGCCGGGTTCCGCAAAAACCACTTCATCAATTGTTTGATGTCCCTCGGCACTGAGAATGGCGTAACCCACGTCCCGCTCGACCTTTTGTTGAGTGGCCATGGCAAAGACGCGCTTCCGGCGTGGGGTGATCCCAGCAGCCCTCAGGAGATCTCCAGGAATCCATGTCAGTTCGGATCCAGTGTCGACGAGGGCGGCGACAGGTGGAGTCTCAAACTCCTCTCGTTTCGGATTTCTAGCAACCACACTAACCCTAAACATACTCATATCCTTAGACAGGATACCACTCCAGCTTTTGAGTTAATATGCTTCAGGACAAGTTCGAACAAAGGCCGAATCTGACAGCGCAGCGATAAGAACTCTCATGATCGCAAGCTCCAGAAGCCCGACTCGTCATCAATCCGGTCGGCGCAATCGGCTCGCGATAAACTGCCCCAAATCATGGAGCGCCTATTGGAGGACGTGGAATCCCTGACCTATACTGGACCTCAATTATCCGGAGACTAAGAAATGTACAGGTTGGCGACTTTCACACTGCTGATTTGCTTGCTCTTCGAAAGGAGACACTCACGTAATGCGCGGCGGCGCCTGGAATTTCGATAGCCGATATATGAGAGTCTCCTACCGGACTCCCGTTCGACGAATAATGGGTCCTCCAGTGGATATCGGTTTCCGGATTGTCCGCGAACACAACTAACCTTACCCGCGGTGTTGGCATATGTGAATGCCGCCAGCGTTCTTTGTTCGAAGTCCTTTATGTACTAAGATACCGGCGAATTCATTAAATCCGGAAAAGGTGGTTTCCCCATGATGATGCGAAAAACAAGAATTGCTGCTCTTGCTGCAACTTTCATCGTCGCCATAACCGTCGTGATGGTCGCGCAGGGCCCAGCTCAGGGTCCGGCCGGCCAACCTCCCTTGCCTGCTGCAGGTGGTCAGGGACGTGGTGGTGGCGGCGCTGGTGGTGGTGGAGGTCAAGGCCGCGGAGGTGGGGGCGGTGGTCCCCAGGTGCAGATTCCCGCGGCGAACGTGACGTTCGATCGCATCCTCAAGGCGGATCAGGAGCCGCAGAACTGGCTGTCGTATTCCGGCGGGACCAAGAGCCAGCGCTATAGCCAACTCGGCCAGATCAACACGGACAACGCCAAGGGTCTGCAACTCAAGTGGGTCTACCCTACTCAATCGACGGAGAAACATGAAGCGACGCCGCTGGTAGTGGACGGCACGATGTATCTGGTCAAGAACACCAATGATGTCGTTGCGATCAATGCGGCGACCGGTGCGGTGCTGTGGACTTACAGACATGCCTACGATGCCGCTACGCGCAATCCGTGCTGCGGCAAGTTGTCGCGTGGTCTCGCGATTCTTGGCAATACGCTGTTTCTCGCGGCGTACGATGCGCGCATGATCGCCATCGATGCCCGGACCGGCCGGGAACTTTGGAACACTCCGGCCGCCGACATCAAACAGGCCTATGCGTTCACGACGGCCCCGCAGGTTGTGAAGAACCGAGTCATTGCCGGAACGGCCGGCGGTGAAAATGGAGTTCGAGGATTCCTAGCAGCATGGGATGTGGAAACCGGAAAGGAAGTCTGGCGTTTCAATACGGTGCCGGGCCCCGGCGAACCCGGCAACGATTCCTGGAGCGGCGATTCCTGGATGCATGGCGGTGCGCCCGTCTGGGTCACGGGCTCCTACGACGCGGAAACGAATCTCATCTACTGGGGAACCGGCAATCCCGGTCCCGATTGGGATGGCGCCGCGAGGTTAGGCGATAACCTCTACAGCGCCTCCGTTATCGCTCTTGACCCAGATACCGGCAAGATCAAATGGCATTATCAATTTTCTCCGCACAACGAATTCGATTGGGATTCGACGCAGGTACCCGTCCTGGCCGATATCGACTGGCAAGGCCGCCCGCGCAAGGTCATGCTCTTTGCCAATCGCAACGGGATGTTCTATGTGCTCGACCGGACAACGGGCGAGTTCCTTAAGGGCGCTCCTTTCGTCAAGGTGAACTGGGCAACAGGCTTTGACCCAAAGGGCCGACCGATTCAAGTATTGAATCCGACTAAAGAAGGTGTGCTCGTTTATCCCGGCAATCAAGGCGGTACCAACTGGTACAACCCGTCCTTCAGTCCACGCACAGGATTGTTTTATATCCCTTCCTGGGAAAACAGTTCCTCCACCTATTGGAAAGGTGAAGCGCCTCCCGAGTTCCACGACGGTGCAGGTTTTGCTGGTCCATTTCCAAGAGGCGGTCAACGGGGCGACGACGTATTCAGTACAGTCCGCGCTATCGATCCGAAGACTGCCAATAAAGTCTGGGATTTCCGGCTGACGGCGCCGTCCACAGAAGGCGGCATACTGACCACCGCAACCGATGTGCTCTTCGCCGGCGGCCGCGACGGACAGTTCGTGGCTCTCGATGCGCGGAGCGGAAAACTGCTGTGGCAAACCAATCTCGGGCTCTCGGTTGCTTCCGGACCGATGACGTACTCCGTGAATGGAAAGCAGTACGTCACGGTTACCGCGATGAATATCGTCTACACGTTCGGCTTGCCGGATTGAGACGCAGTGTGAAACAGTTTGTCCGGTTCCAAGCCGCGTAGCGGCGACAGTTTGCTAGCCACCGGCGTGAGCCGGTGGATTGAGATTCCCGGAAACTCAAAGTGCCGGAGGCACGACAGGTCAGTAACGCTCAGTGCGTTGATCTCTATATCTGTCGTGCCTCCGGCACTTTTTGTGGCGTTGTGATTCTTTACCCCCGGCTCACGCCGGGGGCTAAGGAACTGCCGCCGCTTACGCGGCTGGGACGGCAAAAGTCCCAGCCTTGCAGCTAATCAAACATCACCACCGCGCATGAAACCAGCTGGTCATGGGTCAGCGATACGTGCAGGCGCGTTGCGCCCATTGCGGTTGCGAGCTGCAGGGCTTCACCGTACAGATGCAGTTCCGGTTTTCCGGACGAAAGCTTCTGCACCTCAATGTCTTTCCATTTCACACCTGCGGCCCAACCGGTTCCCAATGCCTTAAACCCCGCCTCCTTTGCGGCGAACCGGGCGGCGTAGTGAATCACAGGATCTCCGCACTTCGAACAGTAATCAATTTCCGTTTGCGTATATATTCGATTGAGAAAGCGCGAACCAAACTTCTGAATGGATTCGCGAATGCGGTCGTTCTGAATTACGTCGATGCCAACGCCAAAAATCATGCACTCATGTTACAGGTAAAGCGCGTTTCCCAGATAACGCTGCTTCATTCTCCGCTGCTGGACCGCATTCCGGGAGTTTTCCACGCGTTTTCGACGCGGCGCGCCGAGCACAGCGAGCTGTCGCTCGGTCCCACGTCGTCTGACAATCCGATGATCGCCATCAATCGGTCGCGCTTCCTGGCAGCTGCAGGTGTTCCCGGGTGGCCCGTCCTAAAATTGAATCAGGTGCATTCCGCGACGGTGCATGACATGACCGACACCTGGGCGTCCAACGAGCCTCGAACCGGAGACGCCGCGATCACCGCAGTCCGTGGAGCCCTGCTCGCTATTCAAACGGCCGATTGCGTTCCCATCCTGATGGCCGATCGACGCGGGCAGCTGGCCGCAGCCGTTCATGCCGGCTGGAGGGGTACAGCTGGGCATATCGCCCAGCGAACCGTGGAAGCAATTCAGGAAAAGTACGGAATTGCTCCGTCCGACCTGGTCGCGGCAATTGGCCCGCATAACGCGGTGTGCTGCTACGAAGTTGGTGAAGATGTTGTCAATGCGGTTCAGGATGCCGAATCGTTCACGTTTCGTCCGGAATGGAACAAGCCGCACTTCAATCAGGCCCTTGCCAATCGGAAACAGCTGCTGGCAGCGGGAATTCCTGAAGAGCAGATTGCAGTCTCGACTCTGTGCACACAATGCCGTGCGGATTTGTTTTATTCCTACCGGCGAGATCGATCGCGCACCGGCCGCATGCTTTCGGTTATCGGCCTCACTCCGTGACGAAGCCCCGGGTCACGCTCGATCGTGTGTTGTCGCGGGCAGGGATTGCGTCACGCACCACAACGCGCGAATGGATTTCCGAGGGCCGGGTCAAAGTAAACGGCAAGGTGATTCGAAATCCCGAACATTGGGTCGAGTCCGGCCGTGACGTCGTCCACCTGGATGGGCAGAAACTTCGAATCGAAAGGAAAGTCTACCTGGCTCTAAACAAGCCTACCGGAGTCGTGACTTCTCACGGCGATCGCGACGGCCGTCCCACGGTATATGACTATCTCGAGAAATTGAACCAATGGGTTTTTCCTGTTGGCAGACTCGATATGGACACATCCGGCCTGCTGATACTGACCAATGACACGGAATTTGGAGATCGTCTGCTGAGCCCGACCTCGAAAATACCGAAAACCTATTACGTCAAGGTTTCCGGATTGGTTCAGCAAGACGAATACCTGCAGCTCGAACGTGGGGTGAATATCGGTGATGACGAATTGACGGGTCCAGCCGTGGTTCACGAAGTCCGCCGATCGGAGAAATACACCTGGTTCGAATTGACGATCACGGAGGGCAAGAACCGTCAGGTAAGGCGAATGTGCAAGGCCATTGGCCATCCTGTAGTGAAACTGGTTCGCATACGGATCGGGGCCTATGACCTTGGCAAAATCGCTGTAGGGAGTTATGTGAAGCTGACGGGGCCGGATATTGCCAGGCTGCTGACAATCGCCAGGCCGTCCGTTAATCCGGGTCCGTCATCATCGACATGTTGAAACGGTTGGTGAGGTTTGCAACTCCGACAACCACGTTCAATTCGACGATATCCTTCTCCGAAAGGTTCTTCTTCAGTTCTTCCATGATGACGTCACTGGTTCTGGCGGTGCGCGTCAGTTCCTCGGCATAGCGAAGAACCAGTTTTTCCATGGGGGAGTAGGCCGAGCTCTCCGCAAAGTGGCCGATCTCATCAATCTGCTGGTCGGTAACTCCGGCCCGCCGCCCGGCAATCTTATGGGCGTCGCCGCAGTAGGCGCAATCATTGATGGAAGACGCCTTGACGTAGGCCAGCTCGCGCAACTTCGGGTCCAGGGAACCTTTCATCGCCGTCTTATAAAAGGTGATAAAAGCTTCCAGAGTTTGCGGACTGTGGCACCACAACTTCCACATGTTGGCGATCTTTCCTGATTTTTGCGTGAGCTGCGCCAGTATTTTCTCCTGCTCTGGACCTGCATTTTCTTTATCCACGTAGGGCAATCGGGCCATGATGACTCCTTGAGGCAATAAATAAGCGATAAGTATAGATCCTATTTGAAATAACATGAGGGTATGGGAGGCACCAATCCATATATCGCGCGGGAGGCCGAGCCGAAGCCCGCAACACAACCATTCAAGATTACCTTCCTGCCCATGAACGTCACCGTGGACGTGGATCCGGAAAAGATCCCTTACGGCGTCACCGGCCTACCTGGGAGCATTCTGGATATCGCCCTTTCGAATGGAATCGAGATCGAGCACTCGTGTGGCGGGGTTTGTGCATGTTCCACCTGCCACTGCATCGTGCGATCGGGAGGGGAGACCATTTCGGAAATGATCGAGTCCGAAGAAGATGAGTTGTCGTTTGCGCCAGGCCTGACTCCAAATAGCAGACTGTCCTGCCAGAGCGTTCCAGATGGAACTAAAGACCTTGTCGTGGAGATTCCATTGTGGAATCGAAACGCCGTTCGGGAGGGACACTAATAGTTTTTAGCGAGATTTTTTCGTAAGCCGCTATACAATCGGGGGCCACATCACCAGTAATCCTAAGACGGGAGAATGGTAGCCATGACAAAAAACACGCGTTCCTGGCTGGGAACGGCAATCGTCACTTTCGTGATCTGTACCGGTCTGCTTATCGCGCAGGCGCCGCCAGTCCGCCAGGCCGCGCCGCCGCTTCCTTCGCCGAACTCCGGTCCCCCGGCAAATCAGACGCCGCCTCCCCCTACTGACTTTCAGCTTTCAGCCAGCGTTCAGCTGGTGAACGTCACGGCAACGGTGTTGGATGAGACAGGGACGTATGTCGATGGCCTGAAACAGGAGGACTTTCAGGTATTCGAAGATGGTGTTGAACAAAAAGTATCGTTCTTTTCCCACGACCGCCGGATTCCTGTCAGCCTTGGTGTACTCGTGGATATCAGCGGCAGCATGAGGCACAAGCTGCAGCAGGCGCTGCAGACCGCTCGTGAGCTGTCCCTCGCATTGTCACCTCAGGATGAAATGTTCCTGGTTACATTCAATTCCGACGTCGACATGCGGCAACGTATGACCAGCAATCCGTTATTGATCGAACGCGCGCTTCAGGGAATTCGCACCAGCGGAGACACATCTGTATATGACGCGCTTCAAACCGGCATTGGCGAAATGAGGTCCGCGCACAATGCGAAGAAAATCATGATCTTGATTTCCGATGGATTCGATTCGCGAAGCAAGCTCACGCTGTCCCAGATCTCAGAGAATCTGAAGCACACTGACGTTGAAGTCTACTCGATCGGTATCGATGACGATGAAAACCAATCGGTCGTCGTCGTGCAGCCCATGTATCACATCTACCACTACATGCTGAATGAACTCGCCACCATCAGCGGTGGGCGCGTATTCCGCCTGTTTACTGGCAAAAACTATGCCCTCGACAATCTGGCACGGTTGCTATTGGAAGAGCTCCACCAGCAGTACCTGCTGAGCTACTATCCTTCAAAAAACAGCAATATGTCTTACAGAAAGCTTGAAGTGAAGGTCGATCAGCCGAAGGCGGAAGTTCGATACCGGACCGGATACTATCCCGCAACAACGGTTAGCGCAGCGGCGCAGTAGAGCCAGAAGCTGTAGTCCGCGGTCCTATCCCTCTCCCGACGGAATGCGGATGCAATTCCAATTGTAGGGGCGGTCTATGACCGCCCACAATTGAGAGGTCTGCAATCCTGCGAATTGTGGGCGGTCACGGACCGCCCCTACAGTCGCACAATTTGAATTTATTCAAGTCCCGCTAACGCCCATTCCCTCTTGCAGACTTCGCATGTTCGTCTTTTGCAGCATCGTGCCTGGGCACTTCATGCGAGTCGTTGCCGGAATTCCCAACCCCTGCGGCCGTTCCCGGAGACTCCAACAGGCCAATTCTTTTGATTTTTTCGATGAGCGTCGTCCGCTTCAGGTTCAACAGTTTTGCTGCGAGCTTTTTGTTTCCGTTGGTTCGTCGAAGGCTTTGACTGATCAATTCCCGCTCCATGTCGGTGACGACGTTCTGGAGATTGATGCCCTCTTCCGGAATTTCAATCATGGGAACATACGTGGCCGCATCCCGGCTCTGAATTTCCACCGGTAAATCCACTGGCAATATGGCATTGCGGTTTCCGGTAAGCGCCACCATGCGCTCGGAGATGTTCTCCAATTGGCGGACATTTCCGGGCCAGTCATAGTACATCAATGCCCGCATGACCTGGGGAGACATGATCTTGTCATCTAATTTGTGTGTTTCGCAGAAATGGCTGATGAACTTCTGGACCAGAAGGGGAATATCTTCCCGGCGCTCGCGAAGCGGCGGAAGCTCGATCGGGATGACGTTTAAGCGATAGAAAAGGTCTTCGCGGAATGTTCCGTCTTTCACCATTTGTTGCAGGTTGGAGCTGGTAGCGGCAATAACACGGACATCCAATTTAATGGTGTTGTTGCCGCCGACCCGCTCGAACTCTCGTTCCTGCAACACGCGCAGCAGCTTCACCTGAAGCGTTTGCGGCATGTTTCCAATTTCGTCGAGAAACAGTGTGCCGCCATTGGCGAGTTCAAACCGGCCTATCCGGGTCGCGACTGCGCTGGTGAATGCTCCCTTTACATGCCCGAACAGTTCAGATTCCAGCAGATTTTCCGGAATTGCTCCGCAGTTGATGCTCACCATCCTCTGCTCTTTACGCGGACTGTTGAAATGGATCGCCTTGGCGATCAGCTCCTTGCCGGTTCCGGTTTCCCCCTGAATCAGGATGGTGCTGGTCAGCGACGCAACCGTTTCGATCAGCTGGAAGATTCGATGCATCGAACGGCTGCTTCCGACAATATTGCCAAAGGAATATTTGTCTCGGAGCTGACTGCGAAGGTATTGGTTTTCAAATCGAAGACGGCGCTCCTTCAAACCTTTTCGAACCATGAGCGGCAGTTCGACAAGCTTGAACGGCTTTGCAAGATAGTCGTAGGCGCCTCGTTTGATGGCCTGGACGGCGGTCTCGATGGTTCCGTATCCGGTAATGACAATTCCGATCGTTTCAGGAAAACGCATCAGCGTATCCTCGAGCAGATCCACTCCGGATTTTCCGGGCAGGTTATGATCGGTAATCAAAACATCATAGGCCGCCTGAAAAAGCTTTTCCGATGCCTCCTCGGCGGAAGAGACTCCTACGACATCAAAACCTTCCAGCGTCAAAGTTTCGACAATTGCCTGGCGAAGTTCCGCTTCATCGTCCACCACCAGAATATGTTCTCGATTTACATCCACCTGATCCTCCGAGCCAAAAGGTTCCCTATTATAGATAAGGTTCCAGAGTTTTCAACGTAATTGACTCGTGCGATTTGTCTCCCGGCGGCGCGGGTTGCCGGGAGTTCAACGTCAGAATTTTGGCTAGGCTTCGGCGTGCTACAGTAGCGGGGCATGGCCGACGAGATCGATCTTCAGGAATTGAGGCAGTGGTTGCATGATCTCAATAATCGTGTGGGCGTGATTCTCGCGCTGTCGGAGTTGCTTCAACTCGAGCAACTCTCACCCAAAGCTGCCGAGCGTACGCGCATTATCGAAGAGAAGACACTCGAAGTTCGGGAACTATTACAGAAGATCTCCGATCGATACGTTCGATAAGGGACGAACAAAACTTCAAATCACAGAAAACGCATTGGGAGAGATCCAAAATGTCGAAAGCGGAACCTGAATTTGATAAGAGTAAAGCCCACCGTTATTTTGCGGTCACCTGTTTCAACAAAGCCTGGGAGTTGATTGACAAGCCTGAGCGCACTGCGGAAGAAAACGAAGAAATGATTCGTTTGACTCAGGCTTCGATCTGGCATTGGACTCAGCGGGAAGACTGCAAGAGGACCAACCTCTCCATCGGCTATTGGCAAGCCTCAAGAGTTTACGCGCTCATTGGAAGAGTCGAAGACGCTCGACGTTACGGGGAGCTTTGCCTGAAACACAGCCGCCAGGAAGAACCATTCTTTCTCGGTTACGCCTATGAAGCTTTGGCACGGGCCGAAAAACTTTCCGGCAACAAGGAACTCATGGCCAGCCATCTGGCAAACGCCTATCGGCTCGTACATCAGGTAGAAGAAGCCGATGATCGGAAGGCTCTAATGGACGATCTGGATTCCATTGGCGGATAAGCCGGCCAGCTTACCTGCACACAAAGTTTGCCGCGTCGTTGGGGCTGCCCGAACCCAGATACTGTGCGGATTGCGGGTAAGGGCAAAGCGGCCGCGTGCGTTCCGTTTTTCCGTCTTTCTTGAGAGAAGCCACAATGGATGCGGGCGGCTTGTTCGCCGCTCTCCACTGATCGATGGCGCCGATCGCATCGAAACTGGATGGCCCGTCTCCGCCGCGGCAGTGTCCCACTCCAGGCAACATGAAGAGACGAATAGAATTTGCGGCTTTCGCCGCGTCCCCAATGTTTTTTGTGACGTCCGAATAAAATTGAAGGCTGTTCCCTGGCGGAATTCCAGGATCTGCCCACCCGTGATACATCAGCAGCTTTCCACCATGATCGAAATACGGCTTCAAATTGGTGTCACTTGAATTCATGATGGAACCGATCGCTTTGTCAAACAGAGGAATATCGCGTTCGATATTCAGTGTTTCGTATTCCCATTTTTTGCCCTGAAACACAAAGTAGCGATATTCGTCGTAAGCAATTCCCACCGGCGTGGTCAACACTCCGTTGCGGCCACCCCAACTTCCTTCACTTCCGGGTTCCAGTCCCGGAAAAACCCCTGGTCCGGCAAAGACGCGTTTGGCAGTTTCCACCTGGGACGCTGTCAGACACGTTGGGGTGTCCGCGCCTTTGCAAAGCAGGACCGCTGGTTCAAACTTGCATTGCCGCGGATCGTTGATCACGCGATCGGTTACACCGTCGAGTGAATCACATGCGCCAATAACAGCCTCGTGAAGGACCTTAAGTTTGTCGTCCGGGATCACACTGGACTTGTCGCGGTTCGCCTGCTGGGCCAACCAGATTTGCGTCGCATGAAGCCGGCTGCTGTTCACCGCGGCGGCACCAGCGACGATCCCATCGTAGTCGAGAGGATATCGTTCCGCCTCCGTCAGCGCCTGGCGCCCTCCGGTGGAACATCCGCTGAAATAGGACAGAACGGGACCGCGTTCATAAAAGGCCGCGATGATGGATTTCGCCGCCTTCGTCATCTCATGGATCGCCCGATAGGAGAAATCGATCACCTGTTCGGGATGGTCTTTCACGAAACCGCCATTCGATCCGCTGTGTCCGGTGTCCGTACTGGCCACGGCATAGCCAGAAGAAAGCGGTGGTGCCATATCGTTATAGCTTATCGAGCCAGCCCAGCCGCCGTTGCCAACGGAAATTAGCTTCTCATTCCAACCCATCAACGGCAGCCAGACTTCAATCCGGATGTGGGAATCGCTGCTGGGTTGCAGGGTCGCCGCAATACGGCAAAATGCCGGTACTTTCTCAAATGGATTCACGACAGGTGTTCCCGCCGGCGGACGTGGGGGCGCGGTCTTGGCACGTGGCGCCTTGAACGATCCTGCATTCACGATGCTGGCCATCGTGACTTTGGTATTGGGCAAATTCAGGGACTTCAGACTGTCGCAGGGAGCGGCCGCAAAAAGCGGGCTGCAAATCGAGAGCACCAGCATTGTTGTGATCAAGATCTTCATAAATAACGACCGGCTTCGAACGGCAGCCATTTTACATAGGCGGTCCTAATGAACAGCGAAAAAAAATCGATAAGAGGTATCGAAGGATGAACGTCGAAGCGATGGATAAGAAAATTGAGACTGGTCCATATTCCGAAGATTCGATTCTCCTGTTCGAAGAGGGATTGATCGGCTTCAGCGACTGCAAGAGTTTTGTCTTCCTGGGAAGCGACGGAATCGCGCCATTCCGGCGCCTGCAAAGCACGGACCGGGCGGATCTTTCATTCATGGTCCTGGATCCCAGATTCGTCGTCAAAGACTTTCTTTCCCATATTCCGGAGCGGGAATGGGAGGCTCTGGGACTCGAGGATCCGGCAGCCCGGATGTCCGTTGTGATCTGTTCCATTGGTCCAACACCCGAATCCAGCACCGGAAACTTTCAGGCGCCGATCATCATAAACTACGCCAAAATGATTGGCCGTCAGGTGATTCTTTCGGATGTTGCCCTTTCTCCCCGCCAGCCTCTGCATAAAACTGTCCAGATGATCTAAAGGATTTCCCCCGCTAAATTCGAAAGAAAACCTTGCTTGTGCTTTCAAAAGTCTCGAATATGATCTAAAGTGCAACATCAGCCAGCAAGGAACGCGGAGGCCTTGGCATGCTCGTTGTTACCCGTAAAAAAGACGAAAAACTAATTATCGGGAATGAGATAGAAATTCAGGTCCTCCGGATCGGGCGCGATAACGTCCGCCTGGGGATTAAGGCTCCATCTCACATTTCCATCTATCGCTACGAAATTTATGAGGCGATCAAGAAGGAAAACATATCTGCGACCCAGTCGCAGATACCCGATAAGGAAACGATGGATGCACTGACGAAGGTGCTGAGTCCGGAAACCACAAATTCCAGTTCAACAAAAGAATCGGAATAATCCTTCTGGCATAGTCCTGGAGACTCGCCTTCAAACTTCTGCCGCTTTCAGGTTTCAGTGCTTACGAAATTTTAAGTGATCCAGACGTGAATGGCTTTTCTCGTCGATCTCGACAACCTGATTCGCCAGCTGAACAATATCGTCATTGATGGTGCGGAGCTCGCGCAGCACGGCGGTTGAAATCGTCGGATTGGACCGGATTTGTTCGATCCATGTACCCAGGGTTGCTTCCACGGCAGAGAGCTCGAGCATTAGGTCTTCCCTGCGGTCCAACAACCGGTTTACCGCTTCCAGGTTTTCAGATTCCATCAATACCAATTGTTGTTCAGAGAGTCTGCGGAATTCCCTGAGAAGCGTACGCTCTCGTTCCAGCGCATTTAAAATCTGAGTTCCGTTCAAAACAACCTCTCCTTAGTTTGAGCCGACCTGGGCTCTTGACCGCGCGACTCTGCCGCGCACATCTCTACATCGAATCCGAACTGAGGAACCTTTAGGTCAGAATCCGATTCAATTCTTTGGTCCGGCAAGTGCTTTTAGACCGCGGGACTCGTCAGCTTTCCGTGTGCAAATTACTGAGATCGAAAGGGATTACATTGGGACCGCGTTGGGAGAATGTCATAAATTTGGCTAATCGCTGGTCATCCGAGAGCTCGGAAGTCTTCTTGAGATTTCCCTTTAACACTTTGAATTGTCATGATCAAAACGCATTTTCCGATTTTGCCTTGAGATCCGATCAGAAAGCAGAGCACACATGGAAGTCAACGCGTTGACGGTATTTCAGGCCGCGGAACTATGGGTCGAACGGCAAGTTTCCGGGAATCGAATGCCGAGCTTCCAGTTGTATTTCGAAGTATTTGTCCACCAAGTTGGACGACGGAGAGACATCGAACAAAGATCGCAATGGTTTCACGGAGCAATCGATTTCATATGGAAATGAAACTTAACGGAACAAAAATCAACCCGCCAGCCGAAATCTCAAGCTGGCAAGGTCTTCTGGACTGGCTAGAAAGCCACCAAATACAGCCAGGGCATTGCATATCTCGTGTGCGCCTGAACGGCGTCCAGGAAATGCACTTCCGCCAGCCACGTCTGTTGACCGGCACACTCGAAGATATGGGATTTGTCGAAATCGAATGCGATGAGCTTGGTGATGTGATCCGGGAAAATCTGTCCGAATTGCACTCTGAATTGGCTCTGGCTCTGGAAATCACCCAAAGCATCGTTCACCAGTTCGCGAGCAGAGATGAGGCCGGGGCTTTGGTTCAATTGATCCAGGCTTTGAAATCGATCCATGTCCTCTTAATGGCGTTGTCGCGAAACCTTGGCTGGATGGGAGCGCCTGAGGTGATGGATGGTCTGGAAGCCGCCATCGGCCAGTTGAATGTGGTGCAGGAGGATTTGATCCAGACTTCCGTCTGCGAAATTCTTGAACGCGACGTCGCTCCAATACTGGAGTCCTGTCACGATACGGTGGAGCAAACTCGCGTCCGAATCGGTTGAAACTGGAGGGAGTAATGGAAGCGGCTTCAGTAAACATTTCCGGACTGCTCAGGAATGATCCCAAACGCGTCTATGTGATTGCTGAAGCCGGGCTGAACCACGGCGGTTCAAAGGAACAGGCTCTCGCGCTGGTTCGCGCCGCGAAGTGGGCGGGAGCCGATGCGGTGAAGTTTCAGGGGTTTCACATAGAACGAGTCGCGGACACGCATCCCGCCAGGACATATGCCGGGCAGGGGCTGAAGCTTCAAATCGAGTTTCGGAATCCTGAATTATCTTTGGATTCCCTGCGAGCAGTATTCCAGGAAGCCCGGCGTGCGGAAATCGCAATGTTCGCCTCGCCATCTGACGAAGAAAGCGCAGACTTCTTTGACAAGCTGGGAGCCCGGGCATTCAAAATTGAGTACTGCGGAATTGCCCGGCGGACGTGGATAAAACATGT